>SLFE01000218.1 GCA_007124415.1 Waddliaceae bacterium
CCCTTCAGAGTCGTAAACATCCTCTTGGCAGACATTGCCGTACCGGTCATAAGACAAGTGGATTTTTTTTATGGTTTCCTCTTTTTCTCCTGTCGAATACTTCTCCTCGATCCATTCGGGCATATGGAGAAACGGATCCTCGCTCCTCAAGGTGTAGATTGTCATCCGCCTTTCGGTCACTCCTGTCAGATCGTTTTGCTCTAACGAGGAGCCGTTATCGACAATTTTTTTCGTTAAATTATGGCAGTCGTCATACTCCCAAAACTCTCTTTGAAAAATGCCGGATTGATCTAAAATCAATTTGGAAAGGGGCAAGCTGGTTTCCGGCAGATAGGCATAAACCGTTTCTTTGCCGTTTTCTTCAAACTCTCTAAGAAGTAAATTTCTCCCCTCTGTGGAGTAGCTCCGCTCAATCCGATAAGATGCCGTAGTGCCTGATATGTTGCCTGAGATGGTTTCCAAAACAGGGTTGCCGAAGCCATCGTAATCATAACTCTTCTCGTAGAGCAGCTGGTCGGAGCCTTCAAACAATTGAATTTTTGCCGCTCTGTTGTCTTTATTCCATTGATAGATCTTCGTTTTTTTGAGCGTTCCGTCCGGGGCAAATGATTTGATGCTGCTTGCAAGCAATTGATTGGTATAACTGTAGTCAATCTTTGATCCATCAGAATATCTTACTGTCGTGCTCCCATCCAATTTTCCCGGCAGGGGCGGATAGTAGTGAATTTGCGCCCATCCATTGAACGACTTGCCCGAGGCAACAGGAAACACAAGGTTCTTGACGCGGAACTGAGGCAAGTTCCCCCGCATCTTTGTGAGTCCCTCCTTGCACACAAACGGCAGCAGCGAGCTTTTATGTTCGGAAAGCCATAAATTATTTGTATAGGTAAAGGTTTCCTTCTTGAAATTAGTGCCCTCTGCCGATGTCAGATAAGGACGGGATAGAATCTTATAGTCAAAGCTGCTCCACCCTTCTTTTCCTTTCGCTCTTAACTCTCGCCTCTCATACGTATAAGAAACAAAAGCACCGTTCGAAGCGAGAAATTCCTGTTTTCCGCCCTCGGAAGAACCCTTTACGTCAACCGTGGCGTAAATGTAACGTTCCTGGGGATCGAGGCTCTCGATTTTTGTTATCTCGCAGCCGCGAGAGCAGAACCTAATGACTTTCCCGCTTGGGAGGATCTCTTTTTTGAGAACGTAAGTTCCAAATTTTCCCTGATAGTGGCGCGTGGTCCCGTCAGGGAAGGATACGACGTACGTGTCGCCCCTATTTTCTATCTTAATGTTCCTTACATCGAATTGGCCGGAGGGCTTATCGCCGGACAGGTTGCTTATTCCGTAGGGTTGATTCGTAAGAACATAGTCCCCGCCTGCTTTCTTGAACTCTAAAACCGAACCGTTTTGGTCGACAAGCTTGAGATGTCCGTTACTGTAGTTGAAATTCAAGATGCGATGGGGAAATGTCACAAATCCCCGGTAGCTCGCTTGCAGGCGGAAATATCTTTCCGCTTTGTCTAGATCGGGATTCTGATGGTATCCGGTTGCAAGATATGGCGGAACATAGACCCTGTCAACCGCGATTTCCTGCGCCCCCTTGGCAACCAGGTCGGTTTTATTCAAGCAGATTTGTCCGCTCAAAGGATTGATCAGTCCCCCGACTAAAAATTCTTTTCCGCATGACAAATCGGATATTTCAAAAGGCGATGAAAGAGGCAAATCTTCATTTTTGTTTTCAGCAGAAAGAACACCGGCAAACAGGCAGAAAAATAGAAGCAATCGATTCATAACGCACCAATAATAAAAAATTTAGTACCTAGGTTAAGCTTTCAAGATTTTATCGGCAATAATTTTTTTTTATTTTTTAAGCGCGTCCATATCCAAAAGCTTCCCGTCGGCATATCTCTCTATCAGCTCGTGATCGTGGCAAACCGCGATCACCGTTATTTTCCTTTCTCGAATCAACTCTCTGACAAAATCAAAAAACAGCGCGGCGTTTTTCGGGTCGAGGGCCGCTGTAGGCTCGTCCAAAAGAAGAAGCGACGGCCCTTTTTGCAACGTCATCAAAAGAGCCAGGATCTGCCTCTGCCCGCCGGACAGAAGGCAGGCGGGCCTATCGGAATCGATACCGTAGCGTTCCAGAAATGCCGGCAGTTGGCCCCGGAGCTTGGGTGCGCGGAAAAATGAAGGGCGCTCTCCCATGGAAGCCAGTTTGACGTTGTCCATAAAGCTGAACTGATCCGCAATCATTTTGTCAAAGTTCTGATGGACCAGGGCGGCGCCTGCTCCGCAGACAATCTTTCCCCGGTGGGGAAGCTCCCCCATAAGAAGGCGGAAAAGCGTCGATTTTCCGCTTCCGTTCCTCCCTTTGATTCCGTGCAGTTTGCCCGCCTCGAAAGAGAGGGTCACACCCGAGAATATCGGGCGCGTGGGGCAGTAGTGGAAATGTAGGTCCTGTATTGTTAATGCGTTCATGATTAAACTCCTAAATGATTGGCAAACGCTTTTGTCCCCCGCTTCTCTTTCCGCATAAGGAAAAGAAGGGCGGCAAGGACGAAAAGAGCTTGAAAAGCGTTAAAGTATGTCAGGTTCAGGCCGATGCTCAAAAGAGCCTGCTGAACACCGTAGTAAGCGCACACTCCCGCTAAGGGAATGAGCGGCGTGGCTTTTTTCGAGGCAACAAGCATTTTCCCCAAAATCAAGGAGGTGATTGCGGCAAGGACAAGACCGAAGCCCATCATCAGGTCGACAAAACCGTTTGAAAGGGCGAACAGATATCCCGACAACCCGGCGAGCATGTCGGCAATCACCACGCCGGCCACCACCACATACCTTGTCGAAATCCTGTGATGGCCAAAAAAATGAGGGTTGTTGCCGTATACCGACAACGCCCCTCCCATTTCACTCCTTAAAAGCAAATGGACGGCAAGAAGAAGCGCCAGGCCGATAAGCGCCAAGGGAAGCAGCTCATTGACGCCGAATATCAAAAGCGGATTCTTCGCGCCCCCCAAGCTCAACAACGAACTGCCGAGAACGTACTGGACAGCCCCGTGAAAAAAACCGTTGGTGATCACGGCGGCGAGAAGAAACGGAATCTTCAAGCCTTGATTCAAGAGGCTTGCCAAGCAGCCGACAAGCGCTCCCCCAATCATCGCTGCCAGAAAAGGGAGGGGAAAGGGAAAGTGCGCTGCCTGTGCTGCGGCAGCCGCGCCGAAAACATAGGCCGACTCAAGGCTTAGGTCGGGTACCTTGAGAAGCGAAAATGAAATGTAGGCCCCTAATATCAGAGGGAAAAGGATGAGTATTTGTTCAATCATCTCTCCCTCCGCAATAACTCGAAAGTGTCCACTTCGATGTAGGAAATGTCACCCGGAGATTGCCTCTCGATCAGAATCTTGCGGGCGATTTCGGCCGACCGGATTCCGTAATCGGCCTCGCGCACCCCAAAGGCGATGTCAGCGCCGCGGTCAAAGGAATTCAGATCGCTCGCAATAAGAGGAATGTTATGTTTCTTTGCCCGCTTCACCAGAACATCCAACGCGGAGACAACCGTATTGTCTTTCAAAACGACAATCGCGTCGCAATCGGCAAGAGCAGAAGAAGTCTTTGCAAGGATCTCATTGGCTTGAAACACCTCCACTTTTTTGACTTTTACGCCACGGTTTTCGAGAATCGACTCCACCTCGCGGGCGTTTTCAGCCATCATGTACTGGCTCGGGTTATAGACGATCGCCGCCTTTCTCATCTCAAGATCGGCGATCTCCCGAAACAGCCTCGGGTAGTCTGACACCTCAACCGCGCC
>SLFE01000228.1 GCA_007124415.1 Waddliaceae bacterium
AAATCAAGAATCAACAAGCTTCTTCCAAGGACCGGGCGACAATCAAACAAATTTTAGGAGTTATCCTTGATTATGATATAATCAAAACCCCCATCTTGACCGAACAGACGCGATCTCGTATTTTAGATATCCTTAGTTGAATTCATTTGCTCGCGTCTCTTTATCATTTTGTGCTTTTCAAGTATGATAGAAACATGAAAATGATAAACTCAATCGAAGATTTCCCGGATAAAGAAACTTCTGCCGCTTTGACTATTGGCAATTTCGACGGTATTCACCTGGGTCATCAAAGGGTCCTTAAACGGCTGATCGATGTAGCGGAAAAAAACGACGCCCTCTCTACGGTCCTGACATTTTCCAATCATCCTTCAACTGTCTTGAAACCAAACCTGCATACGCGCCAGCTCACCACCACCAACCAGAGGCTGGACCTTTTAGATGAAATGGACATCGACATAGTCATCTTTCTCGAATTCACACGGGATTTTTCAAGGCAAACAGCCGAAGAATTTCTAAACAAACTCGCCAACTCGATGAACCTTCAGTATCTTGTGCTCGGCCACGACTCGAAACTTGGGAAAGACCGCGAAGGAGACGAAGAGATTGTCAGGAATTATGCCCTCAAACACGGCTTGTCCGTCGAGTATCTCGAGCCCCTCCATATCGGAAACAAGCCAGTTTCAAGCAGCGCAATCAGGCAGGCTATAGAAAAAGGGGATTTCCCTAAGGCAGAAAAACTTTTGGGAAGAAAATACTCGCTGAAGCTTCCCGTCAAGCAAGGCAAGGGTCTGGGAAAGCAAATCGGCTTTTCCACCGCCAATTTCGATGTCCACGGTCTTGCCATACCCCCTCTCGGCGTCTATTCCGTTTGGCTCAAAGAAAACGGAAAGATTCATGACAGCGTGGCCAACCTGGGCTATGCTCCGACAGTCAAGGGAACCTCCTTTCCGGAACTGGAAGTTCATGTCATCGATAAAAAAATCGACCTCGGCAAGGGGGAAGCTGAAATCATTTTCCACAGGTTCATCAGGCATGAAAAAAAGTTCGATAGTATCGACGAACTTAAAAATCAAATTTCGTCAGACATTGAGACTGCTAAATCTCAGCTCCAGGTTGGGACGGGCAAGTCTTAACTGTTCGATGCCCTCTTTCGAAATTTTCTTGCAATCCGTCAAATCAAGGACAGCTAAATTTTGGCACCGCTCCGCGATAGATTTAAGCCCATCGTCGCCGATTCGGCAAAATCTTAAATAAAGCTCGGCTATCTGAGGACAGCTGGAAGCGACCAGATCAAAATCGTCATCATTCAATTGATCGCAATAGGAAAGATCCAGGCTCCCCAATCGGGAAAGGATGGTCAACTCTCCGAGGCTTCTAAACGTCAGCTGAGTATTTTTCGACAAATTCAGTTGGACAAGACCCGGAGATGATTGAATGATCGCCAATAAGCGCTCGTCATCCAACCACTGGCATCCGCTAAGGTTCAATTGCTTCACCGCAGGAAAGTTTTCAAGCAGCTCACCCGAGATCTCGGAACTTCCCGAAAGGTCAAGGCCGACAAGATGCTTGATTTTATTAAGAATCACGATAATCTCGGGATTTGACGGAACGCGGCCCCTGCAAACAAGATAGCTGATCTGTCTGGAAAGGTAGTCGACAAGCATCAACCCGATTTCTGTGATACTTTCAAAAGTGACTTGCAGACCGACAGTGTCCCTATGCTCGATCATAATTCCAAAATTTTGCTCATTGGCGTACCGGCAGCATTCTTTTTCAAGATCCCTCAAAAATTCCTTTTGCGCAAGACGAAGGTGGGGAATCACATTTTTAGGATTCAAATACCGTTTGTAAACCTCGGAGGTGTAGGCCGACATCTCCTGCATCCCCAATTTTTGCGCCTGCCTGATGAAGTTTAGGATGTATTTTGGTTCCTCGCGCCACAAAAATTCGATTTTTCCGGTATAGACAAATTCTTTGATGTAATCAAAAAAAGCGAGTTTGATTTTTGGCATCTCAAGGACTTTCCGCCTTCTTCGCGCCCTTGTTCTCTTGAAAAGCTCCTTGAAGAACGGGGACTGGGCTTGAAACATAAAACCGCAAACCGGAATGACCTTTCCCTCGATGACAAAATCGGCGTCGTAATCGAGAATTCCTTCCAAAGCCTTGAATTGCTTTTGAATCGCCTGCGCTATCGCTTTGGCGTCGGCATCGGATAGCAGCTCTTCACGGTATTGCCTCGTCAGCCATGCGAAAATTGTACGCATCAACTCTTCGCCGCCGCTTGTGATCCACGTCCTATCCTCGCAGGATTCGATAAAAAATTCGATTACATGGCTCTGCCCTTTTTTTTCAAGATCGGAAAAAGCCTCCTCAAAAGACTCTGTCTCTTTGAGATGCCAAAACTTTTTGGACATGAACTGCGGCCACTTCATAACCGCCACTATATATGATCTGTTTTTTTTTAGTTATGGAGAAATAGAACGACATCGCCGTCCTTGACAACATACTCCTTGCCTTCTGAACGCATTTTCCCCTGTTCCTTAGCTTTAGAGCGGCCCCCGTAAGCGACCATGTCGTCATAGGTAATGACCTCGGCTCTGATGAACCCTTTTTGAATATCAGTGTGAATTTTGCCGGCTGCTTCCTGAGCCGTATCGCCTCTTTGTATAGTCCAGGCCCGAGTTTCAACTTCTCCTGTAGTGAGAAAAGTAATCAGCCCCAGCATGTCAAATGAAGACCTGATCAACCGCTGAAGACCCGGCTCCTTCAGTCCGAGGCTTTCTAGATACTCTTTCTGCTCTTCGGGTTCAAGCTGGGCGATTTCCTCTTCGAGCTTGGCGCAGATAGTCAATGCGGCGCTTCCCTCTTTTTCGGCGTAATCGCGTACTTGCCTGACATACTCGTTTTCCATTTCCGGCAGCGAGTCTTCTGAAACGTTGGCCACGTAAAGCACGGGTTTTTGAGTGATGAGCTGGTGGGGAGCGAGCAATTCCCGCTCTTTTTCAGAAAGTTCCATGGCTCTGACAGGCTGATTTTGGTCAAGATGATCGCTCACCCGTTTAAGAAGCTCGATGGAAGGAATTAATTCCTTGTTCCCTTTTGACTGCTTTTCCAGTTTCGCGATAATCTTTTCGACTGTTTGCAAATCGGCAAGGACTAGCTCGGTGTTGATAATTTCAATATCTTTTACAGGGTCGACCTGTCCTGCCACATGAACGACATTGGGATCGTCGAAGCAGCGAACGATATGGACAATCGCGTCGGTCTCGCGAATATTGGCGAGGAATTTATTTCCAAGCCCTTCACCCTTTGAAGCCCCTTCAACCAAACCGGCAATATCGACAAACTGGGTTGCAGCGTAGATAATTTTTCGGCTGCGGCTGATCTCTGAAAGCTTTTCGAGCCTTGGATCATACACCTCGACAACGCCGACATTAGGATCAATTGTGCAAAAAGGATAGTTCGACGCTTCAGCAAGATTTGCTGTTAAAGCGTTGAAAAGTGTAGACTTTCCGACATTAGGAAGCCCAACGATACCACATGATAAACCGGCCATGCAAGGTATTATAGCGCATTTGATGACAAAAATAAAGAAATTAATGAGTTAAGCTATGACAAATCCCATAACTAAAGCTCTATCGAATCCTGACTTTAGGATTAACACTGACCAACGAAATCATTTCGAACGGGCAAAATCCGATTCAAAACTGAGAAAAATTCCCAACCCTCTCTCTTCTCCCAGGAGAAACTCTCCGAGAAACAACGATTCAACAATCCCCGCGCCATCCTCGGCATTCAATACACAATTAATAACTCTTTGCTGCGGCGACTTTTACCTCAATATGTTTTATGGCACGTTAATCAAAAAAGCTCCCGGGTTAGCTGTGGAGGCCGACCTCGGCAAGACACTGCAATTGGAAGAATTTTTTAGTACACACCATTTACAAGCCGCATTTTTCGCCATAAACTTTCTTTCCGATAATCCGATTTACTGGAATAGAGTCGACGAAAACGGCATCTATGTAGCCATTAGAACTCTGCGCTCAAGTGAACTTTTGTCCCTTTTCGTCTTGCATTTCGGCTGCAGTGACGGCAATCTCCTCAAGATTTTATCCCTGCTGGCATTGATTCCGAATCGGGATGTCTTCCAAACCTGCTCGAAATTTATAGACGGCAGTCTTAATCATTTAGACGCAGGATATCTTGAACGCCTTTATGATGCATGCGTTCAAATTCAAGCTCACGTCGAGCAAATAAAGATTTTAAAATACATCAAAAATAAAAATTTGATTGATGAAATTCAAAGCGCCGAACTCAAAGGCGGCTATTCCGAATTAGCGCAGTATCTGTCATTCATTGAATGCGACTGTGAAGCGTTAACGATTGAAGGGGCGGGCAGACAAGCCCCCGACGCCCTCGCAAAGTTGAAAACGGCGATATTCTCCCAAAAATCGAATGTTCGAGTCTTCCTTTCTTTAAGAAAAAAATGTTCCTCACAAAATATTGACAACTTCTGCGCTCATCTTAAAGACCCCGAATGCATTGTGACCCATATATACATCACCGCTTTTAATTATACGGCCGGCGAGGATATCAAACAGTTGATCGAGTCGCTGAAAAATAACACCAGCGTAGTCTCTCTAAGAATCAACGGCCGCATTGGGCGCATGATCGCTCCCTGTTTGAAAAAGACAGTCAAACAGCGGAAGAAGGCATTGGATTTGGATTTGGACTTGTCTTTTACTAACCTTAATGAGGGGGCAGATCACATCGGAAAGCTCTGCCAGAAAAAAGCATTAAAAAAACTGAACCTATCTTGCTCCGGCCTGACAGATTTATCCCTCAGAGAGTTTTCAAAATTTTCGATCACATTCTTGGATTTAAGCTGCAATCAACTAGGAGAAACGGGAGCCCAAAAACTGTCCAAAGGCCTTCAAAAAACCAACACGTTAAGACATATCGACCTTTCCGCTACCGGTTTGTCAAACAAAGGTGTACACATTATCCTACAGGCCCTGAGCTCATACCATCGAGTAACTACCATGTGTTTAAATTCCAATAAAATCGATGATTCAGGATGCCTCGATATACGCTATTATTTGAGTCAAAACCGGGGATTGAAAAATATGGAACTTAAAGCCAACAAGATCGAGGACTGGGGCGCCTCCATGATTGCTCTCGCCCTGTTAAAAAACACGTCCCTCTACTCTTTGGACTTATCGCAGAACCTCATCCGCGAAAGAGGGGCCATTACGCTCTCTAGGGCTTTAAAAAGGAACAAAAACATTGTAAATCTCAGTCTCGATGGAAACAGAATAGGGAGAAAAGGGGTGCAATCACTTAAAAATGTCTTAAATTCACCCCTCAGAACCAATCTATCCCATTCTTAGCGAGCAACCTATGAAATTATTTCTTGACATGCCTAAATAAGCGGTTTATAATAAAATAGAGAGGGAGTTCAAGGGAGAATACTGATAGTTACCGACTTAATAATTGAAATTTGATAAAACTTTCCAATTTTCTTTTAAAAAAGCCCTTTTTTGATTGAAAATCAAGGAATTCCCCTCGATAATAAAGGCACATTATGGCTGAAAAAACTGAAAAAGCCACACCGAAAAAGCTGCGCGACGCAAGGAAGAAAGGACAGGTAGCTAAATCCCAGGACCTGCCCGCTGCTTTCACGTTCATAGCGTCAGTATCTGCTGTTATGGTTCTGCTCGGCTATCTCTATTCGAAGCTGGCCACCTTTATTCTGGCGGCATTTTCAGAGGTAACCAACCCCAACCTGCTCGGAACGATCGCCGGCATGTACGCAGAGGGCGTACTTGTGATTTTCGCCTGCGCCGGCCCTATCGTGGTTTTTGTCGCTTTTGTGGGAACGGTTGTCAACTTCTTGGCGATCGGACCGGTTTTTTCCGTCGAGGTCTTCAAACCCGACATCAAAAAGTTTGATCCGATACAAAACTTAAAAGCCAAATTTAAGTTCAAAACGCTTTTTGAACTGCTTAAATCGCTCTTGAAAATCACCCTCGCGGGGTATTTGATCTACGGCGTGATGTACAAGAGTTTGCCGGTTCTGACGAAAACGGTATCGCTGCCCCTGATCGGGTCCCTCACAGTGTTCCACGCCTTTTTATTCGAAGTCCTATGGAAGGTCGGACTTTTGTTCATTGTCGTGGCCGTGGCCGACTTTATCTATCAAAGGCGCAATTTTGCCAAAGAGATGAAAATGGAGAAATTCGAGGTCAAACAGGAATATAAAAATACAGAGGGCGACCCTCAGATCAAGGGGAAACGAAAACAAATCGCCCAGGAAATCGCATATGAGGACGGCCCGTCAGCCGGTGTAAAAAATTCCAAAGCTGTGGTCTCAAACCCGACACACCTGGCAATCGGCCTCTCCTACGATAAGGAGATCGACCAGGCGCCATGGATTACAACAATGGGAAAAGATAAAATGGCCGAACAAATCATCAAGTTGGCCAAAGATAATGATATCCCCGTTATGCGAAACATCTCCCTGGCTCATGTCCTCTGGGAAGAAGGAGAGCTCTACGACTATGTTCCGGAAGACACTTACGAACCCCTTGCGGAAATCCTTCGATGGGTTGCCGCCCTTGAAGAAAGCAAAGAACTTGGATTAGACGATATTGAACAATAGGAAAAACATCAATGCTTAAATCGATAAAAAATATGCTCGACGGAATCTCCATGAGGCTGGGCGGCGAGAAGTCCATGGCCAACATTTCAAGGTCTAGCGATCTCGCGATTGTCTTTGTGATTGTCGCTATTTTAAGCTTGATCATCATCCCCATCCCTCCTCAGGCCCTCGACTACTTTATCGCCCTTAACCTGACAGCGGCAATTGCTTTGCTCATCGTCTCGGTTTATATAAAAAGCGCTGTCGAACTCTCGATATTCCCCTCGCTGCTGCTGCTGACCACCCTGTATCGTTTGGGACTGAACATTGCCACAACCCGCCAAATCCTGCTGCAGGCAAACGCCGGTGAAATCATCTTCGGATTCGGCGACTTCGTCGTGGGCGGCAACTTTGTTGTCGGCGCGATCATCTTTTTGATCATTACGCTAGTGCAGTTCATCGTCATCGTCAAAGGTTCCGAAAGGGTCGCAGAGGTTGCGGCCCGTTTTACTTTGGACGCCATGCCGGGTAAACAGATGAGTATCGATGCCGACTTAAGAGCCGGCATGATCGACGCCGACGCGGCGCGTGAAAAACGGCTGGCCATCCAAAAGGAGAGCCAGCTCTACGGTGCGATGGACGGTGCGATGAAGTTCGTCAAAGGGGACGCGATCGCAGGACTTGTGATCACCCTGATCAATATCGTCGGCGGACTCATCATCGGTATCTGGATCAACCAGATGGACGCCATGGTAGCCGTGCAAACCTATTCGATACTGTCCATCGGCGACGGGCTCGTCTCTCAGATTCCCGCCCTTCTAATCTCCATTACAGCGGGTATTGTGACAACCCGCGTTTCCAGCGAAAAGATCGACTCCAACCTGGGCGCCGACATCTCCGGACAACTTATGGCGCAGCCGAAAGCGATTTTAATCGCCGGCGGCATCCTTATGGGAATGGGATTGATTCCCGGTTTCCCAATCGCCCCTTTCATGTTTTTAGCCTCAATCATGGGCATTATCGGCTACGCTCTTTGGTCGGCGGCACAGATACGGGCCGAAAGGGAAATGGCCAGCAGCGGCGGAGGCGGAGGCGGAGGCGACACCTCTTCCTCGTCCGGAGGCAGAGGCGGAGGCGGCGGATCGGTGCAGACGCCGGTCAAGGGTCACAAAGTCGTTTCCGGCGGAGGCATTGACAACTATTCACTCACCCTTCCCGTTATTTTGGAAGTGGGATCGGGTTTATCGGCCATGATCACCGAATCGACGCGGGGAAAAAATATCAGCTTTATCGATCAGATGATCCCCAAAATGCGCCACGCGCTTTACCACGACCTAGGCGTCCGCTTTCCCGGCGTCCATGTCAGAACAGACTCGCCGTCGCTGGATAATGACGAATATTCAATCCACCTGAACGAGGTTCCCATCATCCGCGGCAAAATCATGGAAGGAATGGTTCTTACCAATGAGACCGAGGACAACCTGCAAAGGTACAATCTCCCCTTCACCACCTACAAAAACTCCCTCGGCCTTCCCTCTCAATGGGTCGAGGACCAGTACAAAGAACTTCTCGACAAAGCAGGAATCAAATACTGGGGGCCTCTTGAGGTGGTCATTCTCCACATCTCATACTTCTTCAGAAGCTACGCGGGAGAATTCGTGGGAATTCAGGAAACGAAAGCGATGCTTGAATTCATGGAAAAATCCTTCCCCGACCTTGTCAAAGAAGTGACCCGCCTGATTCCCCTGCAAAAAATGACCGACATCATGAAAAGGCTTATCCAGGAGCAAATCTCGGTCAAGGACTTGCGAACGATTTTAGAGTCGCTCAGCGAGTGGGCGCAGACCGAAAAAGATACCGTACTCCTAACCGAATACGTCAGGTCTTCGCTCAAAAGATACATCAGTTACAAATATTCCCAGGGCCAATCGGTGCTTTCGGTGTACATATTGGACCCTGAAATTGAAGATATGGTACGAGGTGCCATTAAACAAACGTCCGCGGGCTCATACCTGGCTTTGGACCCCGACTCTGTACAACTTATTCTGCAAAGCGTCAGATCAACCATCTCGCCGCCCCCTCCGGGCGGCCAGCCTCCGGTTGTTTTGACGGCTATCGACGTCAGACGATTCGTCCGCAAACTGATCGAAATGGAATTTACCGACATCTCCGTGGTCTCCTACCAGGAGATCGTCTCCGACATCCGCATCCAGCCCCTGGGACGTATACAAATATCGTAATAAAAGAGGTTTATTATGGAGAATTTGAACCTAAGTCAAGTGCAAACTTGGGCAAAGCAGGCAGGGGTAGACAATGTCAAAGATTTGCAAGAGGCCATCAAGGAGCAAGTGCAAGGGAAAGTCGGCGTTCAAACCGGCTCCAAGTGGGAACGAAAAACAATGGCAAAAAATGCCGCTGCGCAGCTTGTCGGGGAAATGCTGAAGAAAAGAGGCAAGCCCCTTGTCGACCGGACAAAAAAGGCCGCCCCGCCTCAAAAAGCGGAAAAAACAGAAGAGACGAAAAAAGTCGAGGAGGGCGAAGAGAAGCCCTTGAAAGAAATCCTGGCGGAATTGAAGGAAACTTTGAAGGAAACCGGCGAAAGGGACGCCGAGCAAACCCGCTACGAAATTGCCGACTACATCATTACCCGCGCTTCCCAAGAATCAAGCGAAAATGCGCCCGACGCCATTGTCAGATATTTGATCAACCCGATAGGCCCCTATGGTAAGCGTCCGGACGCAGCGAATGAGCCTCTCTCAATCGCCATCAAAGAAGTCGAGAGGGATCTCAAAGCCCTAAAAGCCGAGCACGGAGATGATCACCAGGACGTCAAAGAAGCCGAAGCTCTTAAGGGGAAGCTTCAAGAGGCCAGAAGCAGGTTGATGAAAAACATCTCCACGGAAATTGGAAGTCCGGCTCTCGGCGTTCCCACGTCAAGAACTATCACTCACAAGTCCCAAATCAAGGAAAACCTTCTCTCAAAAATCCCTTTATTTAAAAACGAGAACGAGTTACAAAAAGCTTTGAAAGAGCTCGACGACTTAACCGATCCCGAAGCGCACAAACAATGGTGCTTAAAATACGATTATGAACAGTTTCTGACGCTTGTAGCGATGTACAACCGGGAAGCCTCGGAAGTTATAAATTCGGAAGCGGGCAACATTACTCCGGGATTGTTGAACAACAAAATCAAAGTGATGCAAAATAATATGAGCCTGAAGTCCGGCGTTCGGCTTTTTGCAAATGAAATGAACCTTGTCATGAAGTTGAGCGATCAATACAAAGTATTTACTCCCGAACCATCTGCTCCAACTGTCTGATGAGGAATTTATGACAAGGCGGAAAAAAAGTTTTGCGGAAATCAAAAAGAACTTTCCGCCGGAAATCACTAACGAGCTGCTGGCAAAACAGTTTTTGCAGTTCGCCCGCGACCGGTATCCCTCTGCCGATAAGGCCATACAAACTGTGAACGCGATAATATCCAAAGCCGACATTCAAGACCCCATAAAGCTGACTCATGCGAGGATCATTTTTTTAAGCGCCATGAGAAACGCGGTGCGGCAGGTCAACCCGAATTACGCCTATACCTCGCCTCAGCACCGCGACGAGGTCTTCGCCGCGATTATCGAAGCTCTGGAAGGGCTGGAGGAAGAGCTTGAAGAACTGGAAGAAGAAGCTTTTCTCGACGAGGAAGAAGAGCGTGAAGAAGAAATCGAAGACATTGATATAGATGACTTCGGATTTGATATGGAGTTTTAATTTATGCCAAAATCTGCGTTAACCAATCTCATGGAAGATTTGGTCAAGAGCCTTGGCCTTAACATGGAAATCGAAGACAGCACGTCCTACACCCTCTCGCTAGGCCGGAGGAGCGTCGAACTTGAAATGGATGACGAGGGCAAGTTTGTGATCGTCAGTGCTATCCTGGGTAAAGTTCCGCCCGGCAAGTACCGGCAGGATGTTCTCGAGCAGGCCTTGAAATCCAACGGCTACCCCCCTCCTGTATTCGGTTACCTGGGATTCGACAAGGACACGGAAATGTTGGTTTTACATAAGCAGTTCCACATCTCTAAAGTCAGCAAAGACGAATTGTTAGAAAAACTTCCCGGATTAGTCGAGATGGCTAAAAATTGGGATCAGGCGATCAGCTCGTCGACAGTACCTATCGCCTCCAAACCCGATCCGTCTCAAGCGCCGAATATTTTGGAAATTTTGGAAATTAAAACATGACGCCGAGAGACGAGGCGTGCCAGATGATCGAGCAGTCCGCTGCCCGGAGGCATTGGGGAAAAGTCGGCATTAAGCACCACCACGGCATTTTAGCGCCGGTTTTTTCCTTGAGGAGCCTCGACAGCCTCGGCATCGGCGAATTTTCCGATCTTTTGCATCTTGTCGACTGGTGCCAAGAGATTGGCATGGACGTCATTCAAATCCTTCCGGTCAACGATCCGGGCCTTGACTCAAGCCCCTACAACGCCATTTCAGCCAATGCCCTCAACCCTCTCAACCTGGGGCTCAGGCACCTTCCGAATTTCTTTGAGACCGAAGACACGCAAATCCTGACCGAGCTGAACCAGCTCCAAAGGGTCGATTACCCCAAAGTGCGGATACACAAGCTCAAGTATCTTAAGGATTACTTTTCCAAAGAAGGGAAAAAGGTGGTCGAATCGGACGAATACCGGCAGTTTATCGAAGCCAACCCCTGGCTTAAAGGGTATTCGGTCTTCAAAATATTAAAAATCGGCAACGACTGGAAATCCTGGGACACATGGGACGAGGCCATCCGCACTCCCGACGAGGTGCTGCTTGATCGCATCGCAAAGGAGATGAGCGAGGAGTACCATTTTCACATCTTCGTCCAGTTTTTGTGTTTCAAACAGCTTGGCCATGTCAAAAAAACGGCCAATCAAAAAGGGATCATGCTCAAAGGCGACATCCCCATACTCATCAGTCCAGACAGCGAAGAGGTCTGGTGGCACCGCAGCTTGTTCGACCTTGAATTTTGCGCCGGCGCTCCCCCAGACATCTATAATGTCGACGGGCAAAACTGGGGATTTCCCCTTTTCAACTGGGACAAGCTAAAGGAGCAGGACTATCGGTGGTGGAAACAGCGCCTCGGCACCGCCTCTAAGCTCTACGACATGTACCGCCTCGACCATATCATGGGATTTTTCCGGATATGGGCCATACCGGACGATCTTCCCCCGACCGAGGGCCACTACGTTCCCAACGGCCACGCCGAATGGTACACTGCCGGCACTGAGCGCCTTGCCATGATGCTTGATTGCTCCGAAATGCTCCCTATAGGAGAGGATTTGGGCACCGTTCCCGAAGGGGTCCACGATGTGATGCACCGGATGGGAATTCCCGGGATGAAAGAGCTGCGCCTAAAGCGGAGCGACTACAGCCTCGCCTGGCCGAAGAAATACCCCCCGTTGAGCCTGAGCACAGTCTCCACCCACGACGGCGAAACCGTTGATCTCTGGTGGCGCAATAACCCCGAAGAAATAGAAATCTTCACCTACTACAAAAGATGGAAGCACACCCCTGCCATCACGCAGGATCAAAGAATTAAGCTATTGCACGATTGCCACCACAGCTCCAGCCTTTTCCACATCAATCTCTTTTCCGAATACCTGGCCCTTTTCCCCGAGCTTGTCTGGGAAAACATGGAAGACGAAAGGATCAACTTGCCGGGCGTCATCTCCGACAGGAATTGGAGCATCCGCCACCGTCCCCTTCTTGAAGACATCACCTCCCACAACGCCCTCAAAGAGGTTATCAAAAACGAAATCCTCGCCTGATTGTATTATTCACGCGGTTTGACTATATTAGAGCGCATGAGAGCGCTACTGATTGTCTTACTTGTCTGCATGTCGACGCAAGCGTCCGGAAACGAAATGAAGCGCAAAACTTTGCTGAGCAGCCTCGACCCCAAGTCCGTTTCGCAAAATCTGGCCTTCTACCAACTCTACCCCGATACAAACGAAGGGCAGACAGCGCTTCAGAGGGCCTGGGGGCTCATCTCGGGAAGCCCCGGCCGTCCCTCTTCAATTTCCGCGCTCCCCTCGCCTGAAGTCCTCCAGGCCTTGATCGCCCTTGTTAATAAACAGCCTGAAGAAAAACCGCCGAAGCTTTCGCCTCGGGAGCTTGCGACGATCAACCAGCTGTCGCGGAATTTAAAAAACAGGCAGCTCAAGGGGTACGGGGTTTCTCGGGAAGAAGAGGTTCTGAGGCTCCCTCCCGAGGAAATCGACCTGGCCAGGGGACTCTTTCTCAGCCAATTGGGCAGAAATATCGTCTCCTGGGACGAGATCTACACCTACGAGGCCATGATGGACCTCATGGCGCTGCAAATCCGCGCGCGGCTTGGCCCCTCGCCCAAGCCGGAAAAAGTCGTCAAGGAAATGAACCGATTTGTCTTCGAAGAAATGGAATTTCGCTTCCCTCCGCACTCGGTTTACTCCAAAGATATCGACCTCTACACCTTTTTGCCGAACGTTTTGGACTCGCGCCGCGGCGTCTGCCTGGGCGTGTCGATCCTCTACCTTTGCCTGGCACAACGGCTCGGCGTTCCCCTGGAGATCATCACACCTCCCGGCCATATCTATGTCCGCTACCGGCAAGGGAGCCACATCATCAATATCGAAACGACAGCGCGCGGCATTGACATCGAATCCGAAGCTTATCTAGGAATGAACACCCGAAGTCTTCAACAGAGAAACCTGAAAGAGACGATCGGCTTTGCCCATGTCAACCAGGCATCGATCTACTTGAACAAAGAGCACATTCAAAAAGCCAGGGAATGTTATGAAATCGCCATGAAATACATTCAAAACGATTGCCAGATCTCAGAGCTCTACGCCTACTCGCTCATCCTGACGGGAGACAAGGAAGAGGGATTGAAAATACTGGAAAAAACATGCGCCATAACTCCCGACTACGCAGTAAAAAAAGAACCTCTGAG
>SLFE01000192.1 GCA_007124415.1 Waddliaceae bacterium
GCAATTATCGAAGAGATCAACTCATTGAGGGAAGTGCTTCAGGAGTATGAGCTGGACGAGGAGCCGGAACTTCCCGAAGGATTCGAGTCGGTTCAGCAGGTGAGGAATCGTTTGAGAAATCTTGAGGAGTATGCCTATTCGATTAACGATTATGTGGGCAAGAGCGGGATCGAGGGCCGCTTTGAGGAGACTCTGAGAGGCTACTACGGCAAGAAAGTCTTTTACTCCGACGCCAAAGGACATTTTTTGCATGAGCTGCCCGGAGCGCGCCCGCCAAGAGCGGGCAGCCGCATGCTGTTGACGATCTCCTCGGAGCTGCAGGATTATGCCGAAAAGCTTTTGATCAGAAACGAAAAAACAAGGCAGCCGAAAGAAGAGGCGGACGCCTCTTTCCCCTGGATCCGGGGAGGGGCGATTATCGCCATGACGCCGAAAAACGGCGAGGTGATCGCCTTGGCGGGCAGCCCCAGGTTTGATCCCAATGATTTTATCGCCTCGGGCAATTCGCTGGCCGATCTTGAGAAGCAAAAAAATATCGTCAAATGGTTCGAGGGGGAAAATTATGTCGGCCAGCTTTGGGACCAGCTGGTTCCCCTGGAAAGGGAGGAGTATGATCCGGAAACGGCAGCCTTTACGGAAAAATCGCTGTTCTTAACCTGGGAGCGGTATCTCGATTTCATCCTCCCCCCGCAGCACGAAGTGAGGGACGCTCTCGGCGCTGTGCGGAATTTGCGCGGAGCGGTGGAGCTTCAGCTGGGCGTTGAGTCGATGCTTCGATTGAGCGGTCAGGGGAATCTGTACGCGGTTTTGGATGTTCTTTACAAAGATGACGGGTCTATTCCTTACAAAAGAGATTGGGATGAGGAACTTGCCGTCCAAATCGAGGAGGCTGCCCGCCGCCATCCCGCCGAGTTTTTTGCCTTGAAGAGAAGGCTGGAAAAATATTTTGATCCTGTTCGGGAAAATTACAACAAAGTTTTCGTTGTCGATCTTTGCAGGATTATGGTTCAGCATGAATTTTTTTCACCGCCGCTTCTCGATGCCTCCGGCAGCCAGTCGTTTGCCGAATACCGCGATTTGTCCTCCGCTTACGCCGCTTTGAGCCGGGAGGTCAGGGAAATGACCCGGATCCTTTTTCACGAATACAATTTCAAGCCCTGGCGCAACGAACACCAAAGCGAGTTTTTACGTCAGAAAAGGGAGGATGAAACAGCCAGGAAAGTGTATGCCAAGCCCTATCTGGACTATCTCGACCAGGTGGAAAGGGAGCAGTTCGCCTCCTTTTGGGAAAGGCACCGCTTTGAATTTTTATACTGCTTCCTCACAGGGCGGGGGCTGAACGCTTCTGCTGAGATGGAGCCTTATCGAGATTACTTTCGTTCATGGTATGTGGAAATTTTACAAGGAGCTCATCGGGGACTCCGGTGGTCGGGTCAATTTCTTCAGTTAAGCCGTTATCTGACGTCGATGGAAGAGGAGCTTGCTGAAAGGTATCTCAAATCGATGCGCTCGTATGAGGAGCTCGACCGCCCCTTGCTGGGCAGGTATCGCAATATACGGCACAAACAATACCGCTACCTCGAAAAGCATCTCGCTGCCGCCTTTTATCCCCGCTACGGCTACGGGTTTGCCAGATCGCACGCTTTCCGCCAGGCTTCGGTGCAGGGGTCGATTTTTAAATTAGTGACCGCTTACGAGGCCCTTGTGCAGCGGTATTACGACGGCGTCGGTCTTGGCAACCTCAATCCGATGGAGATTGTCGACAAGGTGGAAAAGGCGGGCAGCGTTTGGAGGATCGGCTATTTCCTCGACGGCAAACCTATTCCCCGCGTTTACAAGGGCGGGCGCCTGCCCAAAAGTCTTTCGAGAAACATTGGCCGTTGCGATTTGGTTAAGGCGCTTGAACGTTCGTCGAACCCTTATTTCGCCCTCCTTGCCGCCGATTGCCTTGAAAGTCCGCGCGACTTGGCGGATGCGGCCCGGCTTTTTTCATATGGCAGCCGGACAGGAATCGATCTTCCCGGAGAAATTTCCGGAAGCATACCGAACGATCTGGATGTGAATCAAACAAACCTCTACGCCATGGCGATCGGACAGGGTTCTTTTGTGGTCACGCCGCTGCAAACCTCCGTAATGCTTTCAACCCTGGCCAATGGCGGAGATGTGTTGAAGCCGAAAATCATTAAACTGAGCGTTGGAGGAAGGCCTGCGTCCGACCGTCAGCAGTTCGAGTATCAGGAAAGCCTTTCTTTTCTCGGCCTTGACTTTCCTCTCTTTTCTTTGAAATCCGCCCGCGATCAGGAAAGCGCCGTCTTTGAGGCTCCGGTTGAAATTGTCAGGCAAATCGACATGCCGCCTGCAGTCAGGGATTTGATTTTCAAGGGGATGAGGCAGGTCGTTCAGATCGTGGAACCAAGCGCGTTTGCTTTTTATTACGATGGCGACGCCGAGGCGATTGAATCTTATAAAAAGATCCGTCCGTTCATGATCGGCAAGACAAGCTCTTCCGAGTCTATGGAGCAGTGGAACTTATCCCGCAATGAAGGGGTGAAAAAGACAACGCACGGCTGGTTCGGCTGCATCGCATTTGATGAAAACGACGATCCCGAACTTGTCGTTGTCGTTTACCTCCGCTATGCCGGCAGGGGCAAGGACGCGATTCCCTTGGCGGCTCAAATTATCGAAAAGTGGCGGCAGGTCAAAGCCTCGCACGAGTAGGGCCTTGACTGTTATGCAGTTATGCTTATTCCAATTAAATATTAAATAATAAGTTATAATAAGGTTTGTGAAGGAGGTAATTATGTCTTATCCTTTATCCTTCGAATTTAAGCAAAAGCAAACGCAAAACTTAAAACAAAATCAGCTTTTAATGATGCTCCCGCAGATGCAGCAGGCGATTTCGCTTCTGCAGGCTCCTGTCATGGAAATTTCTCAAATCATAGACGCGGAAATGGAAAGGAATCCGATACTCGAGGCCATCGAAGAGTATGGTGAAGAAGAAAATAAAGAGCGCGAGGATCCTGAAGAAGTCACAGTCGATCACGACGATTTTGAAATCATGAAAAAACTAGACGATGAGTATCGCGACTTTTTCGAGCAAAGCGGCAGTTTTCAAAAACCTACAAAGCAGGATGAGGAAAGAAAGCTCTTTTTAGACAATTCCATTGTCGCATCCGATACCCTCTTCAGCCATCTCCTCAACCAGTCCCATGAGACGTTCGATGCCGAAAAGGATATTGAAATAGCTGAATTGATTATCGGCAGCATCGACGACCGCGGCTTTTTAGAAACGAGTGTGGATGAAATCGCTGTCATGGGCGGCGTCTCTTCAGACGAGGTTGAAAGGGTTTTGAAAGAGATACAGACATTCGATCCTTTCGGGGTTGGAGCGCGGTCGACGCAGGAGAGCCTTTTGATACAGCTGAAGAATATGGGAAAAGAATCGTCTCTGGCCTACAAGATCATTGAAAATCATTACGATGAACTCCTTCATAACAAAATTCCCGCCATACAAAAAAAACTGGGCATTTCGTATGAAAAAATCTGCCGCGTTATGGACGAGGATATCGCCAGGCTCGATCTCAATCCGGGGTCATGGTATTCCATTGTCAATGAAAGCACTATTGTGCCCGACGCGGCGATACGCGAGGACGAGGGAAAGCTCGCCCTTGATATCAACGACGATGTGATTCCCCCTTTAAGAGTCAATCGAAAATATCTGAGGATGCTCAGCCAAGATGATCTCGAGTCTTCGACAAAGGAGTACATTCATCAGCATTTGATGTCGGCA
>SLFE01000210.1 GCA_007124415.1 Waddliaceae bacterium
CAAACTTCGTCACAAATGCAGTAAATTACTGTAACTGTATCGAGCATATCCTTCCTCCAATTTTTTAGAGAAAAGATACATGAGCGCGGTAATAACATCTCTAGAAAATAATCATCTTTTCCATCTTCTTCGTCAGCCATGTCTAAAGACATGGCTTTCTAGGTAGCTGAAAAATCTAATCATTTTCTAGAGCGTCTCACCGCGGATTAGTGTCGCAATCAGGGGTTTAATTTAGGAGTAATCATGGAGATTATACAGGTGGGTAAAAAAGAGCTTCGTAAGGGCGAAGCTCTTGCCGGATCCATGTTTATGCGCCTAACAAGATACTGGCAGCGCTGGCTGCTGTGACCATATAAACAATCGAGTGTCGCTTCTTCCACCCATAAAGGACGCTGAAAGTATTATACAGCGTGAGTATGATGATCGCAGGATAGCAAAAGGAAATAACCGGATGGATTAAGGACATGAGCGAACCGAAACTCGTACAGGCAAAGGCAACGGTGATCAAGGTCATCACGATGAGTATTGTTTTCCTGTCAACACGTTCATGAAGGAACTCTTTTTGAATAATAGCGGCCAATGAACACATCAAGCTGATCACTGTCGTGAAGCAGGCTAGACTGACCGCAATATTGGCGACCGCGCCGAACCAGGGACCGAGCATCGTCATTGCAAGGGTGGGGAGAAGCTCCTCGGGCGGGACTCCGGCTAGAGATTCGGCGTGGAAGGCTGTAGCCAGGCTCAAGCCGACATAAATCAGGCCTAAAAGAAAGCCGCCGATGATTCCTGACATAATTGAGATGCGGGTGATTTCCGCGGGATCAAGCTCTCCTTCTTCTTGTAGGCGGACGCCTAGCAGCATCCAGATGCTGCTTGAAAAAATGATCGCCGCGATCATGTCGAGAGTGTCATAACCGACCGTCAATCCTTGAAGAAATGCGTTTGTAGCTGTTATCTCAGTAGCAGGCAGGGGATTTCCTGTCGCTATGGCGATGCCGATGATGCTGAGCAGGGCAACAATTAGTGTCGGACTTAAGATACATCCCAAAAGTTTAATGAGGTTTTTTTCGCGGACTGAGGCGATAAGGGCCAAAACGCTGAAAGCTCCGATAAAGACATATCGGTTCACAAAGGTTGTCAATTTAAGCAGGGCGGCGTAGGCGATAATGACGCAGCGGGGCAGCCCGGCAAAAGGGCCTACAAGGCATAAGCAGGCCGCCAGGAAAAAAAAGCCCAGATAGGGTCCGGCTGTGGAAAAAAACGAGCGGCATTTCCCTTGATAAAGCAGCGATCCTGTCAGGCCCACTATCGGTCCGCCTACTGCTGTGATTAGCAGGCCGGCAAAAGCGTACCAAAGCTTGTCGCCGCTGACTTGCCCGAGCATAAGAGGAAATACTGTATTGCCGGCTCCAAAGAACATGGAGAAAATTGCTATTCCGGCCACAATGGTAATGCGGTTTAAATATCGACTCATAAAAACGCCTGCTTTACGTAGTTTGAATTTCAAATTTTAGTCAATCTGCTTCCAAATCTAGACTAAAATCGAAAAAAAATCAAGAAATAAATTCATTAATATTATATAGTTTAGCCGGAATTGAACGAAAATGTACATAAGCACCAAGGAGTAACGTTATGACTATTATCGATGCTAAGCCAACTACCCTCGAGATTAAAGAGATACCGGTTGAAGGATATGAAAAAGTTATAGAGGCCGTTGACGAAGTGTCGGGCCTCCATGCGATCATTGCCGTTCACAATACGAACTTGGGGCCTGCGCTTGGTGGAACTCGATTCATGTCGTATCCTACGAGGGAGGAGGCTTTGGATGATGTGCTCCGCCTCTCACGGGGAATGACATACAAGTCGGCGATTCTAGAAATCGGTCGAGGAGGAGGTAAAAGCGTGATTATCGGCGACCCTAAAACTCAGAAAACAGAAGCCCTTTTCCGCTCATTTGCCCAAGCGCTCAATGCTTTGGGCGGGCTCTACATTTGTGCCGAAGACATGGGCACCACGCCCGAGGATATGGCTTTTATAGCCCGCTATACCGATCATGTTTTGGCAACGTCGAGCCCGGAAAGCAGCGGCGACCCCAGCCCCTTTACAGCCTGGGGCGTTTTTCGGTCTATTCAGGCCGTCTGCAAACATCTTTGGGGAGACGATTCCGTCGAAGGGCGCACTGTCGCGATTCAGGGGCTTGGCGCTGTGGGAGAGAAGCTGATGGACACTCTTTTCTGGAATCAAGCAAAGCTGGTTGTCTGCGATATCGACCCTGAAAAGGCCAAAGCTTTAGGCTGTAAATATGGGGCAAAAGTTGTTCCCTGCGAAGAAATTTACAAAGCCGATTGCGACATTTTCGCTCCTTGCGCGATCGGCGGGATTCTAAACGACAGTACGATTCCGCTTTTAAAGTGCAGAGCCGTTGTCGGGGCAGCGAACAACCAGCTGCTTCGCCCGGAGCATGGGGATCAGCTGGCTGAAAAGGGGATTCTCTACGCTCCTGACTATGTGGTCAACACCGGAGGGATTATGAATATCTCTGTTGAGACTCATGAAGACGGATATAATCCTGCAAAAGCCTGTTCGCTTGTCAATATGGTATACGCCAATCTATTGAGGGTCATTGCCATTTCCGAGGAGAGGCGCATCCCGACATACCTGGCGGCTGAAGAGCTTGCTGAACAAAAGTTTTGCAGATAATGCGATGATGGCCGGGCAATAGCCCGGCCATTTTGAGTTTACACTTTTGATTGTGACCCTAATCCGCGGCGATAACATCTCTGGAAAAATAATCATCTTTTCCATCTTCTTCGTCGGATTAGGGCACAGTCAGCGGTTACAGGTTGCCGAGCTTTTGAAAAGCTTCATTTCTAAACCCGACATTTTTCTGAAGGGATTTTCCTGCATATTTCAGCACATAGTTAATCAAATAATGCGCACGCTGACTAAATTCAGACTTATCAGGAGAGGGGAGATATCGGCGATGAGCGAGAATAGATGACCTATAGATTTCCGGGTCGTTTTGTAATTCTTTGCCGGCGAATTGCAGGGCCTCACATTCGTTTTTCCCCGCCTCTTCCACAATTTTACGATTATTTTTCATGCTCTTTGAAAGCCATTTCAGGGTGAAGCCTTTTTCCCGAACGGCAAGAAAGCTTATTTCTTTATCTCCTCGTAATCTTCGGCTTAAATATTGAACAACGCAGGGTGAAGATTGAACAGTTTTTATCGCTAATCCTTTGTGATCGCGAATGCTTTTTCCCGCAAATCGATAAGTTAAGGGATTCAAGTTGATCGCAATTTTCATTACATTAAGATTGTTGCGAAGCCTTTTGCTGGCGAATTGAACCGCTTCAGCTGTATTGTAAAAAGGATTTCCTAATTTTGACTGAGAGATGGCCTTGATAAGAAGCTTTTCATTATCGCGAGATTTCTTGCGGACAAATTGAAAGGCAAGTCCGTTTTGAGAAATTGCAGCATATTCAATATCGTCGTCTTTGATTCGTTCCGGAACATGTTCGAGAGCGAATCCATCATTATTTACAGCGGACCAGGCCAGAATTTTGTCGATTTTTTCTTTTTGAATGAGCTTTAAGTTGCAGCCGTCTTCTGCCACCATTCTGTGGTTATGAAATGCCCCCTGCACGCGGGAATTAAGAGTCCGGTTTCTCGTCAATTTATGACTGCATTGAGATAATAAGCGGGCGCTTGTCTGATATCCTATTCGATTCATATTGTCCTCCTTCTTTTAAAATATTGAGAGAAGGATAAACAAAAGAGAAAA
>SLFE01000084.1 GCA_007124415.1 Waddliaceae bacterium
GCCAGAAACCCTCCCCACGCATAAACGCAAGCCCCCCATTTTACGCTGCTAAAACCGATAATAATCAAGGCAGTTTGACTCGCTAATATTCCAATTGCCTTTGTGCTGCTGTAAAGCTGGGCCTGCTTCCATATAATCTTTTTCTCAGCAGATCTTTCGTAATGAACCATGATGTATTTAGATAGAAGAACAAGGCATCTTACCGAGGTATAGGCCAAATAAAAGTTCCAAAGGCGAAAGCTTGCCAGCTGCATGATAAAATCAATTATCGTTATATCCCTGACCAAAGTATTGTCTCGGAAAAATGCCCAGCTCGTTATGGCTGTTTCACTGAAGATTCGGTGAAAATTGAGCGGGCTTATTTCAGTTTTGCTAGTCATCAATAAAAACCTTTGTTTTAAAAATCATGAATGTAGTCCACCTGGATGCCCCGCGATCGCAGATCGGGAAGTATTGTATGGAGCTTAGTCACATCGACGTTCAAATACGCAATCGACATGCTGGGATCTAAGGGAAAATTAAGCGAGCCAATAAGCCTGCCTCCAGGAAGTTTTTGAACAAGGGGCAATTTATCGATCGGAAGTGTGCATTGCAGCTGAACTCGCTTTTGTCCGGCGATGCTGACAACTTCAATTCCCTCTTTGACCATTTCCGTCAGTAAATCCCGAAACTTGGTGTATCGAGGCATTTCAATATCCTGCATCAAGGGATTCTGCTTTGCCAGGTTGACGACTTTTACCCCCCGCTTTTCGAAAGTGTCTATTCGGCGGCCGGGGTCGAGGACAACAAGACGGATAATATCGGGTTCGGCATTATCATCGGCTTGATAAAAAGCGGCGATTGGAGCGGATATGGCTCCCTTAAAAGCAAATTCAATCGTGTGGAAGCCGGCAATGAAAGCGTTCATAACGAAATAGTCGGATGAGACAATTTCCCAAATAGAATGATACCTGCGCGCTTCAGACCAGGAAAGCCTGAATAATTTCCAAAACGCCTTTATATGATCAAAATAAGGATACATATAAAAAGGAGTATGCTCGATAAAAGCGGCATACTCGCGAGCGACCCGAACGCTATGCCATTCAACCGAGGTCATAAAGGTCTGCAGCTGCTTGCGCTCTGCTTCCGGATCGCGAAGCGATTCTTCGGCAAACCTTTTTTCATGATCTTGCGGCGTTTCAACTTTAATATACTTCACTAAGGCGTTTCTTGTGGGATCTCCCGGTCGAAACAAGGGCATTTTTTTCCTCTCCCTGACAAACCCGTGGCGCTCAAGCAGCTCATCCCAATAATCAAGGCCTTGGAAATTCCGCACCTCCGTTTCCTCGTCAAGCCCTTCGCCTAAACCGTCCCACGGAACGCCCGTTCCCAGGTTGAATGTCGTATGGGCCAGGCATGCCATCGCCTTTGCTTCAACCGTACCTGCGTCATGGTCGCGAAGGATGAACGATCCACCGGAACGTAAAACATCGCTGATTGATTTGACAAATGAATCCAACTTCTCTTCAGGGCAGTGATGAAGCCCGATAAAGCAAGACACAAGGTCAACGCTGTGGGCATCAATCGATTCGGTCAAAGGGGCATAGTCGCCAAGAGGCACAAAGTACCTGTAGGGTCTTGGAAACCCGCACTGCAGGTAATCCATGAGGCACTCTTCCGTATGAACGACAAAAGTTGATCCCGTAACTTTGAAAACGTCTGAAACAGGCCTTGTCATCCTTCCGGGGAAACCGATCTCCACGTAGCCGTTTACTGATGCATTCGGATCCGCCAGCGACGCCAATTGTTTTTTGAGCGCTTGCTTCTGCCCCTTTAATGCTTTCAAAGAGCGCCAGGTGTCAGCAAGAAAACCGGGTTTCGCATCCCTAAGATTAACCTCGAGACCCTTATATAACTCCCTCCTGCTAGCGGCATTTTCCAATTGCTTTTCCGCCAGCCTCATAAAATCATCTTCGTATAAATTGAGGAAAATATTCCGAAGAAATTTACGAAATTCGCGGCGAAGCTGTCTATCGCCCAGCATCAGCCGAAAAGCATCATAAGCATCGACGGCTTCATTATGCTTTGAAAATTCAGATTCTTTATTGATATATTCGGCATGTAATTGATAAAACTTGCTGGAAAAAACCTCTCTTGGATCGTGCTCCCTTTTTGCAGCAACAAACTCCTCGAAGTGCGGATAAGCTTGCTTAAACTGATTAGGCGAGGCAAAATGCTGATAAGGCAGATAATACGTTCCGCCGTACCTCAAGGTTAAATCAATGGCGTATTGCACCCATTCCTGTGTGTGGCTAATTTCACGCTCTTCATCCAAGGGCTGATTGAAGCAAAGAACCACCGCGAAACGGTCGCCGCCGCTATTGTATCCCAAAGCGCTGTTAGAGTCTTGTTTAACAAACCTTACGGTTGCATTCAGAAGGCACACCTCATACCTTGCGAGAAGAGCGCCGAGTTCTTTTAAATAGTCCGCAAGGCCATCACCGGGCACAAAAAATTCCTGCAGCCACTCGCTATCGTGGCGAGAGTTGTTAAACATCGCCTTAATCGGAGCCCGCATCACCTCGTTGCGTGTGATGGAAACAGGCTGCAGTATATTTTTCTTTTCCCTTTTCCAATACTTTTTGCGCACCTGCCGGTATTTTCGGGCTGAATGAACTCCAACCCTATCCGTAAATCTTCCAATTTCCGCTTCGTCATGCAAGTCGGATACGAGCGCAAGTCCGCGGACATGATCGGTTATGTAATTCTGCGCGACCCCTTCGCCAAGAAGGTTCTCCGGATCAAGCGACAGGCGGTACAGGTGCATTTCGATCGTTTCATCAGCAAGAACCTGCTCATAAAAGTACTGCACATACTTCTCAAGAGGAACAGCGGTTCCGGTATCGATCAAGGCGTTGTTGTCGGTAAGCTTGATTTCTGCTTCAACGATGACCCCGTAAAGTCCGAAACCTCCCACAACCAAGCCGAATTCAGGATCTTTTGGAGTTAACCGGCGTAATGCACCTTCCGCATCCACGATTGTCACGCTGTTCAACGTATTGCTTAAAGTGCCCGCTCTGTGATCCCAGCCATGACAATTGACCGACAACGAACCACCGACGGAAAAAATATTGGACGCCTGCATAACCTGAACCGCCAATCCATGAGGGTTGACGGTTTTTTGTACATCCTGCCACGTGGCGCCTGCCTGCACGACAGCCGTTTTGGAGGATGGATTGACATCCACCTGATTGAAATGTTTGAGGTTAAGAACAATATCATCAGGCTCGCACGGCAGCACATGCATGCCTTGGCTAAGTCCTGCGCCGACGATGCTGACATGGCGATCGGTGTCCCGCGCATAACGGACAAGCTTTTGTATTTCAGAGGTCGTTTTGGGAAATGATTGATTGCCGTCAGCCGAATAAAAGCGGCCTCCTGATTCTATTTTTCCTTCAATCGGGCGGCTGGGCACAAAATGGCGTGTCACAAAATCGGCTGAAAAAAGACTCACCGGCGAAGACGCGAATCCGACTAAGGAACGCTTGGCCAACACGGCATCAGCCCACGCCGCATCATAATATTCTGTTTGATTAAAGAGGATGCCTTCGGCATATCTGTATCCAGCTCTTGGTAGAAGATAACAAACATCGGCAGCTGCGTAAACGGGGTAGACAAAAAGGCTCACACACCGCGCTTTGAATCCACGAATCATGCGCTCATTGAAATTTAATTTTTTGTGAGGGAGCGTATTATCAATATACTCGGCGGCTACTCCCGACAAGGTAGACTGCTTTCCTACAGA
>SLFE01000211.1 GCA_007124415.1 Waddliaceae bacterium
CGGTTTGGTTGGGGGCAAACCCTTTGGCGAGCCAGCTTTGGACTTCGTAGCCGATCAGGGCGTAAGGGATGACGCCGCTGTATTTGCGGCCGCCGAACTCAAGGGCGGCCTGCGCCTCGAAGACGGGGGCATAGAAGCAATCATGGCGCGGGCACTCATCTTTGCGGGAACGGGAGTTCAGTAGGGCGAGGTCGGCTTTGCCTTTGAGCGCGGCAGGGATGCAGAAATTGCAGAGGTTGAACTCGCAAAGAAAGTATCCCGCTTCTATTCCGGCGTAAGGGCCGCAGCCGTTGAAGTGGCTATTGCGAAGGTTTGACTCTTGGGTTCCCCGCTCGAAGCTCTCATCCAGCCAAGCGAGCTTGGCGCCGGCAAAAGGACGTAGGAGGATGCTGTCGCATTCAAGGGAAATGGCATATCCCGCTTCGAAATCGGCGATTTCCCAATCGGCGCTGAATGTTGCCTGTGTTTCATTGGAAAAAGCAGTTTCGGTAAAACAGATGGAGGTGTATCTCGCGCCGGCATCCCATCTGCCTTGGGCTGCTGTGAAACCGACGCGCCAGCCCGATTGATAGTCGGGGTTTAGGAAAAAGACGTTATTGGAACTGTCGGTAAAATCCAAATCGGAGCGGCACATTTGCCAGTAGAGGTAGTCGGCGTAAGGGGTGAAGCGGAGGCCGCAGTAAAGGTAATCGCCCGGGTCGGCGTATTCGTAGCAGAAGGGCTGCGCCTCGGTTTGGCATGGCAGGCAAAGCAGTAAAAGTCCAAGTGCGAAGGCGGTCAGTTTTTTCATGGTTATCTCCGGTGTAAGTGTGATATTTATAGCCGGATTCGTTTTTTTTAACAAGGATTAGGACGGGCTGAATTCACTGAAGGCTTTTTCGGTTTCTGCGCTGTCGAACTGGCCGGCGTCGGGCCCTTGCATCGGCGTGTAGTTGTTGAACTGGGCGATTTCTTTGCGGAAGGTGAAGTTGACGTTGCCGATGCCGCCGTGGCGGTTTTTGGCGACGATAAGCTCGGCCATGCCGGGCTTGTCGTTGGGGTCGTAGTATTCTCTGCGGAGGAGGAACATGACGATGTCGCTGTCCTGCTCGATGCTTCCGCTTTCCCTCAAGTCGCTCATCATGGGGCGGTGGCCGGCCCTCTCTTCAACTTTCCGGGAAAGCTGGGAGAGGCAAAGGATGGGGATGTCGAGTTCCCGCGCGAGGTTTTTGAGCATGCGGGAGATCTCGGAAATTTCGATCTGGCGGTTTTCCATGGACCGCGACGATCCTGATCCGGAGATCAATTGGAGGTAGTCGATCACAAGGAAGCCGATGCCGTGGCTCTCTTTCATCCTTCGGGCGCGGGCCCTCAGGTCGGTGATCTTAAGGCCGGGCTGATCGTCGATGATCAGCGGATGGTCCTGCACTTCGTTGACGCAGGCGACTATTTTTTGAAATTCGATGCCGTTCAGCGATCCGGTTCTGATTTTGTTTGATTCAACTTCCGCCTGGGAGCATATCATCCGGTGGACGAGCTGTTCGGCGCTCATTTCCAGCGAGAAAATGCCGACGGGAATGTTGTTTTTAAAGCAGATGTTTTCCGCAAGGTTCAAGGCCAGAGCGGTTTTACCCATGGCGGGGCGGGCGGCGAGGATCATCAGGTTGGAATTGTGAAACCCCTGGATCATCTCGTCGAGGTCGTTGAAATGGGTTCTGATTCCTGAAATGCCGGTTTCTTCGTCTCCGAGCTCCTGGTAGCGCTCCTGTCTTTCCTGCAGGGTTTTAAGATAGGGCTCGCCGGAGTCGGACTTTACCCCCGAAAGAATGTCTTTGATGTGGATGCCTGATTCCTGCGTGGCCGACTGGCTGATTTTGAAAAATTTCTGCTGCGCCTCGTCGAGCGTTTCATAGACGTCGTCGGGATTTTTCAGGGCTGTCTTCTCAACCGACTGGGCCGCGCCGATCATCTGCCGAAGTATCGACTTGTCGCGGACGATCTGGGAATACTCTTCGATATAGGCGGACGTCCCTGCGTATTGCGCAAGAGTCGTGATGTAGGCTGCCCCTCCGACCCCTTCGAGCTTGCCGATTCTTTTGAGATCCTCGCAAAGGATATGGACGTCGACGGGCTTGTCCTTCTTGTAGGCTTCTTTCAGCAGGGAAAAGACCGTTTTATGCTCGTTGTAGTAAAAATCGGTGTCTTGAAGCAGGTCGGCGGCGATATTCAAGCTGTTGATACTAGTGAGCATGCAGCCGAGAACCATCATTTCGGATTCTTTTGAATTGGGGGGTATCTTGATGTTCGGCTTTTCGTCTTGCATAGAGGCTATTAAAAACCATTTCGGCTTTTTCGGAAAGCGAGAAAAAAGTTAAATCTTCCTAAAAAATCGGTGGTCGGCGTAGGCGAGCAATTCTTTGTCGCCCCGGCTGTCGCCGTAGGCGTAGAGCTCGTAATCTTTTTCGGGGCCCAGAAGCTCTTTGAGCCTTTTCACTTTCTCAGCCGCCCTGCAGTTGTTTCCTGCCAGCCTTCCGGTGATATTGCCATTGCTGTCGAGCTCAAGGCGCGAGGCGATCACGTCGTCGATATGCATAATTTCAGCCCAGGGGCGTAGGTAGGTTTCGATGGAGGCGCTGATAATGATCACTCGATGTCCTTCTTTTTGATGCCATTTGAGCGCTTCAAGGGCTTTGGGCTTTAAAAGTCTTGGAATGATCTCGGCTGCAAATTCCTCTGCGAGAGGCATTAATTTGCGATGGGGCATTCCTTTAAAAAAAAGGGTGATGGCTTTTTCCTTGAGCTGCCGGCGGGTGATGGCCCTGAAGATAAAAAGGAGCGCCGAGGGAATCAGCAGGATCAGGTTTTTTATCCATTTCCAGGGGCCTGCCGCAAAAAGGGCGAAGGGGATGAAGGTATCTCTTTTGGTTAGAGTCCCGTCAAAGTCGAAAGCTGCGACGATCGGTTTATCCATCATTCTATAAACGGGCAAATGGTGCCGCCTATGACGCCCCCTAAAATGCGGCTGTCGCGGGAGAGGTGAACCTGCCCGTTTCTCGATTCGAATACAATGTTGCCGTTAATAACCGAACCCCTGCTGATTTTTAGAATCTGGGGCCCTTCGTAGTCTCCCGCGTGATTGATTTTGATGTTGTCAGTGACGCATCGAACGATCGCGACCTGCCTGGCGGCGGCTTCAATGGGGCCTTCCAGGACGCTGTGGTCGACGATCAGCTCGCCGCGGATAATGCCGTAGTCGTAGAGTATGCACTCATGCAGCCTGGCCTCGCCGTTGACTTCAAGTTCGGAAAACCTCGATTTACTGGCGAAAAGGCTGCCGTTGACGACCAGGGACTCTCTGAAGTCGCTGTGATAAGACTCTAAATAGCCGTTAAAGGAGTAGGTCTCGAGCTTTTGGTCCTGCAGCTTTTGATAGCCCGGCTCGGCGTGCAGTTGCAAGGCGAAAAGGAGAGTGAGTGCAAGGAAATATGGCTTCATACACCCTTAAGAATGCCAATAGGGGGCAATTTTTTGCAACGTCTTAGGATGAGACATTTAATCTGGTTTTTTTTATAATTTGGTCAGGCCCAAATAGCTCAGTTGGTAGAGCAGCGCATTCGTAATGCGGAGGTCGTCAGTTCGATTCTGGCTTTGGGCAATTTTGGAAATAGGGCCGGGCCCTGCATTCTGCATAACTTTTCATTAGCAATTCAAATACAGGTGGTTAGGGTTAGTGCGTCCTTGTCAGGAGCATGATGAGGGCGAGCAGTACCATCCCGAGGTCTTCGGTGAGAGTGACCGTGGATA
>SLFE01000169.1 GCA_007124415.1 Waddliaceae bacterium
CCGGCTGGCGCGAGAGCGTTTCCGGCAGAAGCTTTTCAGAAAGTCGTCGAACTTGTTAATTCCGACAAAAAAGAAACAACGGGATTTTCTGGCATCCACCCCTCTGCCGTCATTCACCCCTCGGCTAAAATCGGCGAGAGGGTTTCCATCGGACCCAATGCCATCATCGACAAAGACGCTGTTATCGAAGCCGGCACTCACATTGGCGGCGGCTGTTTCATCGGACTTGGCACCGCCGTAGGCGGCGATTGCCTCATTCACCCGAACGTCGTTATCAAAGAGCGCTGCACAATCGGAAATCGAGTCATCATACAAGCAGGCGCTGTAATTGGGCTTTGCGGCTACGGATATATTCAAGACAAGCAAGGCAGGCACCAAAAACTCCATCACTTCGGCACTGTGGAGATTCACGACGATGTAGAAATCGGAGCCAATACGACAATTGCCAGAGCCCGTTTTTATAAAACCGTTATCGGCGAAGGGACCAAACTCGACAGTCTGATCGAAGTCGGGCATAATGTCCACATCGGGCGGCACTGCATCATCGTCGGACAATCGGCTATTGGCGGTTCGACAAAAATCGGCGATCATGTCATGCTGGGCGGAAAAGTCGCCATAGACAGCCATCTTGAAATCGCTTCAGGCGTGATGATACGTGCCTATTCCGGTGTGTCAAAATCCATCACCAAGCCCGGAGCTTATGGAGGAGTCCCCGTTCAACCGCTCTCTGACCAAAACAGAATGGATGTTCATCTGCGCGGCATCGAGAAAACTTTAAACCGGATCAAAGGGCTTGAAAAACGGGTCTCCGATTTAGAAAGAGAATAAAACACTTGATGACTTCTCTCATTGAAGTAAATAATCTGACAAAAGTATTCGGCACGCACCCCCATAAGGCCCTTCCCCTCATCGAACAAGATATTTCCAACCGTGAAATACAGAAAAGAACGGATCAAATCACTGCGCTAAGAAATGTTTCGTTCAACGTCAACCGGGGAGAAATCCTGGTTGTTATGGGCCTTTCCGGCAGCGGAAAATCAACTCTTATCCGCTGCTTAAACCGTCTTATCAAGCCGACTGCCGGGCAGATTCTAATTGAAGGCACAGATATTATCCCCATGAAAAACTCCGAAGTCCGCCAGCTCAGGCGTGACAAATTCGGCATGGTCTTTCAACATTTTGCCCTATTCCCCCACAAAACGGTGATTGAAAATGCTGCTTTCGGACTTGAAATCAGAGGACTTGATGCCGAATCAAGAAAGAAACAAGCTCTCGAGGCCCTGGAGTTGGTCGGCCTGTCGGATCGGGAGAACGCATATCCCGCCGAATTGAGCGGCGGCATGCAGCAAAGAGTAGGCCTTGCGCGGGCACTTGCTCAGGATCCGGAAATTCTACTCATGGACGAGGCCTTCAGCGCCCTTGACCCGCTTAACCGGCGCGAAATGCAGGACGAACTTCTCTCGTTGCAAAAAAGCGTTCATAAAACCATTGTGTTCATCACCCACGACCTCGACGAGGCGATTACCCTGGGCGACAGAATCGTCATCATAGAAGCGGGGAAGGTAATACAAAGCGGCGTACCCGAGGAAATTCTTACGAACCCCTCCACACGGTACGTCGAACGCTTTGTTGAACATTTCGACGTCTCAAAGGTCCTCACAGCAAAATCGGCCATGAGGCGTCCACGAGCTGTTGCTTACCTGAACCAGGGTCCGCGTGTTGCCTTAAGAAAAATGGACACCGCCGACATTTCAAAAATATTTATCTTGGACGACAGCCACAGGCTGGCCGGTTTCGTCACCGCCGAAGATGCCGCCGGCGCGATAAAAAAAAAGGAAGTCAGCCTCTCCAATATTGTACAAAAAACGTTCGTGGCAGTTACCGAAGAAACTCCCCTTCAGGATTTGATAGAAAAAAGCCTGAAGTCCCAAGCCGCAATCGCCGTCATCGATGAGGAAAATTACTTAAAAGGGATGATCACGAAGAGCCACCTGCTTGCCGCACTTGCGAATGTCGAAGAAGGAGCCTGCCAATCATGACGATGCCAAAAATCCCTGTAGGAGATTTTTTTGAAGCGGTTATCGACTTCCTGATCACCCGGTTTTCAATAGTGACCCGCACAATCTCGCGCACGATGAAAGCCGCAATTTCCGATATCGTCGACTTTTTCTCCTGGTTCAACCCCCTTTTCCTAATAGTGGTTGTCTCTTTGCTCGTCTGGAGGATTGTCGGCAAAAAAGGGGCGCTTATTACATTCTTCGGCCTTTTGTATTTATGGAATCAGCAACTTTGGCTTCCTACACTGGAAACATTTGTCCTTGTGCTGATAGCAACGCTTCTGGCCGTCATTATCGGCCTTCCCCTCGGCATCTGGACAGGCCTCTCGGATTTGTGCTTCCGTATTATGGCGCCGATACTCGACTTTATGCAGACCATGCCCGCTTTCGTCTATTTGATCCCCGCCATCGCATTTTTCGGACTCGGATCCGTCTCGGCCATTTTTTCCACGCTCATTTTCGCCATCCCCCCTGTCATTCGCCTGACAGGTTTGGGCTTGCGGGAAATTCCTAAAGAACTCATGGAGGCCGCCGACAGCTTCGGAACAACTAAAATGCAAAAATTACTGAAAGTCCAGCTCCCCTTGGCCAAGCCGACCATCATGGCCGGAATCCAGCAGGCCATCATGCTCTCGCTTTCAATGGTGGTCATCGCCGCTATGATCGGCGCCGGCGGCCTCGGCGCCGAAGTGTGGAGAGCCATACAACGGCTCGATATGGCACTCGGCTTCGAGGCAGGTATCGGAGTCGTCGTCTGCGCCCTCATTTTGGACTCATGGACCCATCAACTCATCTATAAAAAAGGTGCCTGATGAAACGCCTTGCTACATGGATCATGCTCATTATCCTCTCTTCCTGCCATTTTTTCAACGGCCACAAGTCGGTCGAACTCGTTTACGGCGACTGGCCCATCGACCATGTCCTCGGCAATCTTGTCAAAGTGATCGTCGAAGAAAATTTCGACACTGACGTCGATCTCATGATGACAAACGCCGCGGGAGCCTGGGCCGCCATATCGACGGGGACAGCCGACATTTGCCTCGGCGCCTGGCTGCCGACAACCAGCCGCTATTATTATGCCAACACAAAAAACCGGGTCGACCTTCTCAACCCCATCTATGTCGGCACTCGAATCGGGCTTGCCGTGCCCAAATTCGTGTCCATCGACTCCATTGCCGAGCTGAGCAGCCATGCGCCGAAATTCCAAAACCGAATTATGGGGATTGAACCCGGCGCGGGCATCATGGTGGAAGTCGAAAAGGCGATGAGAACCTACAATCTGTCGAAATTTGAATTAATTGATGTGAATGAGACCGTAATGCTCAATATGTTAAAGCAGGATTATAGGAATCGAGACTGGATCGTTGTCGTTGCCTGGGAGCCCCATGAAATGTTTTTGCAATTCGACCTCAAATTCTTAGAAGATCCGAAAAAAGTCTTCGGAGACGAGGAGACCATTTACTCGTTTGTCAGGCTCGGATTTGGTGAGGATTATCCGCAAATTTATCAATTCCTGGAAAATTTCAAGCTCACAAAAGCCGAAATGAACGAAATGCTTCAAAAAAACCATGACAACAACCAACCTTATGAAAATGCCGTCGAGTGGGTCCGCAGCCACCCGGAAAAGGTCAAGGGCTGGTTAGCGCACTAGGCAGTTAAATCCTCCTTTGCTAGGATGCCGCAAGAGGTGCCCTATGTCCCC
>SLFE01000042.1 GCA_007124415.1 Waddliaceae bacterium
ATTTTCAAAAATTGCGGGATTTTTTCAAGGCTGTCTATCGGGCTTAAGCAGTTTAGATTTCAGCCGGGAGCCCTTCTTTCTTCCTCATTTGATTATGCACCCAGAGCAATGTCGGTGATGCAATGAAGAGCGATGAGATCGTTCCGACAAGAACGCCTATGGTCATGATCAGCGAGAAGCCGAAAATACTGGGGCCTCCGAGGAAAACGAGCGAGAGGAGGACCAGAAGGGTGGTTCCCGAGGTCATGATCGTGCGGTTCAGCGTGACGTTCAGCGAGTGGTTGATCACTTCGGTGAACTTCAGCTTGCGCAGGACGCGGACTTCTTCCCTGATACGGTCGAACACGATGATGGTGTCGTTGAGCGAGTATCCGATGATCGTCATGATGGCGCCGATGGCCTGCAGGTTGATCTCGATCGGGAACCCGAGCAAATGGAAAAGGGCCACAATGCCCAACGTGATCCAGACATCGTGGGCAAGCGCAATCACAGCCGCAACTGCGTATTTGAACTCGAACCTGAAGGTTATGTAGAGCAGGATTCCGATAAGGGCAATTGTCATCGCGAGAATTGCGTTGTTGCGCATGGTGTCGGAGAGCTGTCCGCTCATCACCGACCAGTTGGTTTCAAGGCTGGTCAGCTGCACCTCTTGAACATCGAGACCGGCTGCGGCAAGAGAGTCGACAACCCAGGCGATTCTTGGATTCCTCTCAAAAGCGTAGGTGAAATTTCCCCGATCATTTTCGAGCGGCATGCCGTAAAAGGGTCGTCCCGGCTCTTCCATGCTGATGCCGAGCTGAATGCGGAGCTGGTTCGGCCGGCTCAGTTCACGAATTTGGACATCTCCTTGCGTGGCGCCGGCGGCGATTAAAGCGTTTGTCGCTTCTGTACGGTATTGCGTATCGGGAACTTCATCCAGGTCCAAGGTCAGCGAGTAGCCGCCTGTAAAATCCATGCCGAAGATTGTGTTTCTTTCCTCAATGAGCAGGTACGTGCCGGCAACCACCACGATGATGGAAATGACAACGGCAGGTCTGGTGTATTTAAGGAAATTGATCTTGGTGTCGCGGAATATTTTGGCCATATTGAGCGCTTTGTTCTTTGGATTCTGAACCCAGCCTGCAAAGAAATAACGGGTCATAAACAAAGTGGTGAACATCGAAGATAAAATACCGATGATTAAAACAACGGCGAAGCCTTTGATCGGTCCCGAGTCGAATTGAATTAGAATAAAGGCTGCCATAAGGGTTGTGATATTGGAGTCGATAATCGCGCTGTAGGCTTTTTTATATCCGGCGTGGATGGCAGTGGCAATACGGCCGGAGACCGAAAATTCCTCCCGTATCCTTTCGAACACGAGCACATTGGCATCCACTGCCATTCCAATTGTGAGGACCACGCCGGCAATTCCGGGCAGCGTCAGAGCGATCCCGACGTTTTGGAAGATGCCCCACATGATCAGCAGGTTGATGAGGACTGCGCAAGAGGCGACAACCCCCGCAAAGCGGTAGACGCCGATCATCGTTGTGAAAACGAGGATCAGGGCAATTATCGAGGCGAGAATTCCGCGCGCTCTCTCATCCTTTCCAAGCTCGGGGCTTACGTTATGCTCCGAGAGGATTTGCGGTGTAAAGCTGAGCGATCCCGCTTTGAGGTCGGCAGCGAGCTGATTGATTTCCCGCGGGGTGAAATTACCGCTGATTGTTCCGTTATTGCTAAGCGCAGCTCTCAAGACCGGATTGCTGACCACCCTTCCGTTAAGGATAACGGCCATGCGGTATCCGCTCGGAGCGTAGGCCGCCTTGGGTGTTCCTTCAATTCGTTCTTCGGCAAATTGGGAAGTCCATGTATACAGGTCCTGCCTTGGCGAGCCGTAGTCCTGATTTCTTTTCACATCGTAGGATCCCTTCACTTCAAAGTGGAGGACATAGCCGTCTTTTTGGTCGAATCCGACGCGGACGTTTGTCAATCCCGATCCTTCTAGAGCAAAGTTGTTGAAAACGATGAGCAGGGGATGGGTTTGGTGGTGCCACTCGGTTAAGTCGTCGCCTTGATAGCGGGCGATTTTGGAAAGGCTGTCATTGAATGCCGGCGTTCTTCTGTCCACATGCGGATTCGCAAGGCGAAGGCCGTGGTCGTAGAGGATCTGAGCGTTTTCGCTTTTTGGAATCATCGCCTCGGGATTGACGGGGTCGCCGCCGAGATGCCTCCAGGCGATGTCGTTAATGCTTTCGCTGTCCTGGCGGTTGGTAACAACGGCCTCATTCCAGACTTCCTGCAAAAATTCGTTGACGATCGGTGCTAGTTCCCGATTGTTCAGGCCGAATTTTTCGTTCACTATATGAAAGTACATGGCCGATGCTTTGATCAGTTCGGTTGCAGAAAATGCCTGGGAACCGGGAAAGTCCAAAATAATGGTCTCATTCTCGGTTCTGATGGTTCTTTCCGATACGCCCATTTTGTTGATTCTGGTGTAGAGCTCATTGACCGCCTGGTTGAGGTCTTCAGGGTTGGTTACAGGACGGTTGTCCTGGTCCCTGAGCCCAATGCGGACAGTTTTACCTCCTGAAAGGTCGAGCCCCCATTTCAGGATCTGACGGTCATCCCCCCGAAAGTATTTTTTAGCCGAGAGGAAAAAGTTTTGTATATAGGGGTTTTGGGTCGGAGGGGGTACAGTATAGCGCCTCGCAGCGGCAAGATCGACTTGGGCGGCGTTGTACGCTTCCTGCCATTTCACCAGTTCTTCCTGCTTGCGGTCGGCGATATTATTTTGCGTGAGAATTCTCTGTTCAACATTGGTGAATTCCAAAACGGCGTATTTTTCGTTTCCCTTAACAGTGAAATTTTCGCGCGTGGCGGCGATGATATCATTGTAGTAGTTGCTTTGGATGAAGATAAGGTCGTTTTGGAAATCCGGGGAGAGCTCATAGGTGTTGGACGGAAATTCCAAAAATCCGTTTCGCGTCAGGATGTTCCTCAGGGCCGCTAGATCCTGGGAGAGCATCAGGCTTGGCCTGGATTCGGGATTTTCACGAATTTTTTCATCCATCCGGTCGAATCCGCGGATGATGACATAGATTGCGTTGGGGTCGAAACCCTCTTCGGGAGCCCTGTCGTCGGCTCCCGGAGCGTAAATGACCAGCCCGAACTGCCTGTCTTCGGGAGACTCTTTTAAATACTCTTCATAGCCTCTGACCGGAAACACATTTTTTTGGAGTTCTTTGTGTTCGGGAGTCCAGGTTTGGTCGATCGCTTCGACAACTTGAGCAGCTTGCATTTCAGCGATCTTTCCGAGGTTCAGGGCAAGGAGGCTGCTGCTATTGGTGAGGGTGTTGAGTCTGAGGGCAAAATCTACCCCATCTGGGCTGAAGTCCTCGCCGCTTGTCCGGGATATGGTTGCGATGCTGTTGAAAATTTGCCGGTTGGCCTCCTCGCGCGCCAAAGCTGCAGCTTCGCTTGTGTTTTCAGGATTCAAAATATTTTGAACGTCCGGGTAGAAGCGGAGTTTGACGACATCATCGGTCCAGTCGATATAAAGGTTTGAGATGAAAGGATGATAATTTGAAAGGTCGACTATTTGGATGTAGTCTCTTCTGTCGATTGTCTCTTCGCTTTCCTCAAGGACGGCTAGGATGCCTTCAGGGGTAAGCGGGGTTTTTCCCGAGGCAAATTGTTGCCGGTTTTTCTCAAGCGTGGCGATAGCCTCGCCAAGGGAGCGGATTTGCCTTTGATAGAGG
>SLFE01000123.1 GCA_007124415.1 Waddliaceae bacterium
GAAAAAGCCTTCGCCTCTCTTGCGAAAAACGATGTGGAGATGCCTCCGATTCAGCGGCTGGATGTCAGGGAAAATAACGGTGAGATCGACGTCAAATCGGCCTACATCAAGGGGTTCGACCATTTCGCGGTGAAAATGTCGACAGGCTTTTTCGACAATCCGAAACTTGGCCTCGACAGCGGCAGCGGGCTTATGGTTCTTTTCAACTCGAAAACAGGTTTTCCCGAAGCGCTCCTTCTCGACAACGGTTACCTGACCGACATCAGGACAGGGATCGCCGGCGGAATCGCCTCTAAATATTTGGCCGGCCCCGAGGCGAAAACCGTCGGCATCGTCGGCGCCGGCAAGCAGGCGCAGTATCAATTGCGGGCTTTAAAGCTGGTTCGTCCTTTCGAGCGGTTTTTCGTCTTCAGCCTGGAATCGGATCATTCGGATAAATTTGCCGAAGAGATGTCTGCCGAACTGGGCGCTGAGGGGAAGCGTTCTGACGATTTAAAAGAAATGTGCGAGAGCGTCGATATTTTGATCACATCCACACCCTCAAAACGCCCTTATATTGAGAAGGATTGGATCAAGCCGGGGCTTCACATCACGTCGATGGGCTCCGATGCCGAAGACAAGAATGAACTCAAGCCCGAGGTACTTAGCAAGGTTCAGCATATTGTCTGCGACCGCAAGAGCCAATGCTTCCGCCTCGGCGAGCTGCATCATGCCTACGAGCAAAACGTCATTGATGATTCAACTCCCGTTTGGGAGCTTGGGGAGATCATCTCGGGAAGCCATGCGGTCAACAGAAAGCCCGGCGACGTGACCCTTTGCGATCTGACCGGCACCGGCGCCCAGGACACCGCGATTGCCAATCTGGCCTATAAAAAGGCGCTGGAGAAAGGTTTGGGGATGACTATCGGTTCAAGCCCTGCCGCAAGAGGGATTCAGGCGAAAAGCCACTTGTAGATAACTCCGACAAGCCCGCTGCCGAAAATCACAGGAACGATACCCCAGTTAAAACGACACATGCCGACAAATGTGACAACGCTGATTGAGAGGGCGAAAAAATCAAAGCCGTCTTGATCGGGAAAAAGCACATGAAGTCCAAACCAAACCGCCAGATTAAAAATCACGCCGACAACTGCCGCGGTTACCGCGGTCAAGGTCGTTATCAATCTTTCATTTCCCCGTAGCTTTTCGATGTAGGGGGCGCCTAAAAAAATCCAAAGAAAACATGGAACAAACGTCACCCAAGTGGTGACTAAGGCTCCCAAAGTGGCGGATGCGAGCGGATTTAAATCATCGGGATAATTCCACCCTCCAAGAAAACCGACAAATTGCAAAACCATGATGAGAGGGCCGGGTGTCGCTTCGGCCAAGCCGAGCCCGTCGATCATTTGACCGGGCTCCAACCACTGATAATATTCCACCGATTGTTGAGCCACATAAGTGAGCACAGCATACGCTCCGCCGAAAGTGACCATGGCCGCTTTGCTGAAAAATAAACCTTCCTGAAAATGAACGCTATCCCATCCTCTCCAAAAGCCCATAGAAAAAACGGGGGTCCACCAGGCTGTCAAAGAAACGAGAATGATCTTCATGTTTTTTTTAAAAGAAGGGCGGGCGTGGGAAGGAGTCTCTAAATCGTCGTGAATAACCGATTGAGGCTGATCGGATTTTAAGGTGATGTCTTGCAACACATAAAACTTATCCTTCAGAAAATATCCACCCGCAAATCCTATCGCGGCGGCTGAAATGATGATTAATGGAAAAGGGATTTGAAGGAAAAAAATCGACAGAAAAGACAAAGCTGAAATGGTCCATAAAACTTTGTTCTTTAAGATTCTTTTCCCTATGCGAAAAGAAGCCATGAAGACAATAGCCATAACAGCGGGCTTTAGTCCGTAAAAAATGGAGGCGATAACGGGAACCGTTCCATAGAGAACATAGATATAGCTTAATATCCAAAATATGATGGCTGAGGGGAGGATAAAGAAAATGCCCGCTAGCAGGCCGCCCCATGTTCCATGCAAGAGCCATCCAATATAAATTGCCAGCTGGATGGCCTCAGGTCCGGGCAAAAGCATGCAAAAATTGAGCGCGTGCAGAAATCGGGATTCGCTTATCCATCGTTTCTTTTCGACCAACTCATTGAACATGATGGACATCTGTCCTGCGGGCCCGCCAAAACTTATGAAGCCAAGCACTATCCAATAGCGAAGAGCTTCTTTAATATCGGGGTGTCTTTTCGTGTTCATCAAATCTCTTAGCTAAAGCATCACGGGGCTTTTAAAAAAAATCGCGATTGCATGCGCGATCGCGATCTTTACCATCGAATCATGAGTATGAATTTATTTTTTTGAAAGAAAAACTTTTTTACCCTTGATTTGACGTTTTTGTGGCTTGTTTTGCTTTATACGCGAGGTATTTCTCAGAAGTTACGGTCACCATTGTAATATTGAGAAGCTTACAGAGTTCCGTTAGAGGGTTGTTTCCCCCATAAGGGCCAAGGTCCATGCCTTCGTTTTGATTTATTGCAGGTCCAAACCCCTTTTGCCATTTTGAACAGTCTTCCATCAAATCTACTTTAACATCTATGCCATACAGTTCTTTTGGAATCTTTCCATTTTCGATAAATTCGACCTGTTTGCTCGTCATAAAAAACTCCATTTGCGCGGCAAGCCTTTTTTTATCAACGCAAGCTTCCAAGTATTGCTTGACCTCTTCGATATTCATGTGATTGATGGTTGCAATTTGTGATGCGGCGACAGCGAAGATCGCATCTGACGCTTCCGCCCAATTTCCGTTTTTAAGGTCAGTTACCCTTCTTGCGGCCGATAAAGCGATGGTATACAAATATTCAGCTAGAAAGTTAACAGTATAGACGCTAGACTCTTGATCACCCCACGGCTTTATAGTTCTTGATAAAGTTAATTCCTCATTAAATAAGTGGGTTTTAGCCATGCCCATAGGCGTCTTTTTATAAAATTTTCTATTAATTTGTATGACCCAATCACCAAGATCTGCCAGAGGATAAGGTGTCTGGCGTATATTTATGTAAGATACCGCATTTCTAAAGGCATCCATCCGTCCCATTCCTTTCTCTCCTTTGCTTAACGTATTCTTGCGGTGGATTAAATTGGTCAATACTTTATAGCGCCTATCTGTTCCATGAAATGCCTGGATTAATTGATTAAAAATTATGCCAAACTTTTCCTGGAGCAGCATCATGTCATGAACAGCAGTTGAGGCTGAAGCGACAAAATCGCTGCCATCTTCCACATCGTACAAATACTTAAAATATTCCGGATCAGCTTCATAACAGTAACAAAGATTGCTTTTATTTCCTTTAGTGAGGTCAATAAAGGTAGAAAAATCCGATGTATTTTTTTCTAATCCGTCAATTTCTTCTGCGAGGTCATTAATGTAGTATAAACCTTGTGCATCCGGAATATGACTGTGGAGCCCAATTTGTTTTTTTTGCTCAGATAAAAATTTTACAGTGGTATATTCTGTCATCAGGTCACTGTCGTCATCGTCTCCCTTAGTCACCTTCACAGCCAGTATTCGGTTGTTGGACTTATTGCTATATAGCAATGTTCGACCTAATATTTTATAAAATTTCTCTGTACTGGACAAAAAATGATTTGATAAAAAAATGTCGCTGATGAGATTGTAACTCGTTGAAATCCAAATACGGCGAGGTACATTTATGAATCACATCAGCGAACTAAGAAC
>SLFE01000147.1 GCA_007124415.1 Waddliaceae bacterium
AAAGCACTCCAACTGGAAGCACTGGGGCCCCTACCTCAGCGAGAGGGCCTGGGGCACGGTGCGCGAGGACTACAGCAAAGACGGCGACGCGTGGAACTTCTTCCCCCACGACCAGGCCAGGTCGCGCGCCTACCGCTGGGGCGAGGACGGCATCGCGGGCATCAGCGACCGCAACCAGTACCTCTGCTTCGCCCTCGCTCTCTGGAACGGCCAAGACCCCATTTTAAAAGAGCGGATGTTCGGCCTCTCCGGCCCGGAGGGCAATCACGGCGAAGATGTCAAAGAGTACTACTTCTATCTCGACTCCACCCCCACCCACAGCTATATGAAAATGCTCTACAAATACCCGCAAAACGCCTACCCCTATGAAGATCTGGTCGAAACGAATCAAAAAAGGGGCTTCCACGACCCCGAGTACGAGCTTCTCGACACCGGCATTTTCGACAAGGACGAGTATTTCGACGTCTTTGCCGAATACGCCAAAGCCGACCAAGACGACGTGCTCATTCAGATAACTGTTGCCAACCGCTCGGAAAAGGCGGCCGAGTGCCGGCTGCTGCCGACCCTCTGGTTCCGCAACACCTGGAGCTGGGGCTACGAGTCGGGGCCGATGCGCGATGTGCCGGGCAAGCCGAAACTCTCCGCCGAAAGCGAAGGAAAACGGGTCAAAGCCGAGCACCCCGCTTTGGGAACCTTCTATCTCTATGTGGAAGGAAATCCCGAGCTGCTCTTCACCGAAAACGAGACCAACAAAGAAAAAATCTATAACGAGTCCAACGACTCCCCCTTCACAAAAGATTCCTTCCACCGCTATCTGATTGACAATGAAAAAGATGCGGTCAACCCCGGGCAGACGGGAACAAAAACGGCCGCGCACTATCAGAAGACTTTCGAGCCGGGCGAGGAAAAGGTCTTTCACCTCAGGCTGACAAATCGGGACCTCGCCGCTCCCTTCGAAGACTTCGACGAGATATTCAAGCAGCGGCTGGGTGAGGCCGACGAATTTTACGGCTCGGTTCAGAAGGAAGACTTGAGCGAAGACGAGAAAAAAGTGCAGCGCCAGGCCTTCGCCGGCCTTCTCTGGTCGAAACAGCTTTTCTACTACGATGTCCAGCAGTGGCTGAGAGGCGACCCTGAAATCAACCTCCCCTCCCAAGAGCGGTTCATCGGAAGGAACCACGAGTGGGTCAATATGGCCTGCTTCGACCCGATCTCGATGCCCGACAAATGGGAGTATCCCTGGTTTGCCTCGTGGGACCTGGCCTTCCACTGCATCGCGCTGGTCCTTGTCGATCCCGACTACGCCAAACGGATGCTCACTCTGATGACAAGGGAGTGGTACCTCCACCCCAACGGCCAGCTTCCCGCCTACGAATGGGCCTTCTCCGACGCCAATCCCCCCGTTCACGCCTGGGCGGCGCTGAGAGTCTTTCAGATCGACAAGAATTTCACCGGCGAGTACGACTACGAATTTTTGAAGGTCATTTTCCACAAGCTTCTGCTCAACTTCACCTGGTGGGTCAACAGAAAGGACGAAAGCGGCCGTAACGTCTTTGAGGGAGGCTTTTTAGGGCTCGATAATATCAGCATTTTCGACCGAAGCTCGAAGATGCCCGAAGGGGGCGTTCTCGAGCAGGCCGACGGCACCTCCTGGATGGGATTTTATTGCTTGACCATGATGAAAATCGCTCTTGTCCTCTCCAAGCACGACCCTGTTTACCAGGATTCGGCCACCAAGTTTTTCGAGCACTTTTTGCGCATCGCCTATGCCATCAACGACTGCGGAGGCCAGGGCCACTCCCTCTGGAACGACGAGGACGGCTTTTTCTACGACGCCCTCAACCTCCCCGACGGCTCGATCATCCCGATCAAGGTCCACTCCCTTGTAGGACTGCTCCCCCTTTTCGCCGTCGAAACGCTCGAGCACGAGATGCTCGGCGCCATGGACGTCTTTGAGAGGCGGATGGGCTGGTTTATCGAAAACCGCCCGAGGCTCACAGGCATGATGGCCTGCACCGAAACGCCGGGGCAGGAAAAACGGCGCCTCTTCGCCTTTTTAACCCGCGACAAGCTTATCAGCGTCTTGAAATACATGCTCGACGAAGAGCGCTTCCTCTCCCCTTACGGCATCCGGTCGCTCTCGAAGTATCACGAAAAAAACCCCTACAGCCTCGACATCGACGGAGAGGAGTTCAACATCAGCTACCAGCCCGCCGAGTCTGAGAGCGGCCTCTTCGGCGGCAACTCGAACTGGCGCGGCCCCGTCTGGTTTCCGATCAACTACCTGATCATCGAATCGCTCCAGAAATTCTACCACTACTACGGCGACGACCTGAAGGTGGAGTGCCCGACAGGATCGGGGCAGTACATGAACCTTTGGGATGTCGCCACGGAGCTGTCGCGCCGGCTGAACAACCTGTTCTTAAAAGACGAAGAAGGGAGCCGCCCGATCTACGGCGGCAGAGAAATTTTTCAAAAAAACCCCCACTGGAAAGACTGCGTCCTCTTCAATGAATACTTTCATGGAGACAACGGATATGGTCTGGGAGCCAATCATCAAACAGGATGGTCGGCCCTGTCGGCCAAACTGCTTCAACAGTCCGGCGGGGAAAAAATAAGAGGAGAAGTTCATGAAAGGAGCTCTAAGAAAGCAGCAACTGCCTGAAGTGCATATGCCTTCGAAACCGATAGAAAAAGTCTTGAAAGGACAGAAAGCGTTGGTCACAGGCGCCGACTCAGGCATCGGCCGGGGCATCGCCCTCGCCCTCGGCCACGCCGGGGCCGACATTGTGGTCAACTACCACAAAGGGGGCGACAAAGCCCAGGAAGTTGTCGAGGAGATCAAAAAAACCGGCTGCGAAAATGTCTATGCCCACCAGGCCGACGTCTCGCAGGAAGACCAAGTGATCGAGATGTTCGACAAAATGAGGGCTGAGTTCGGCACCGTCGACATCCTCTGCAGCAACGCCGGCCTTCAGCAGGACGCTCCCTTGGAAGAGATGACCCTCGCCAAGTGGAACCTCGTCTTAAGCGTCAACCTCACCGGCCAGTTCCTCTGCGCCCGCGAGGCCGTCAAGGAATTCAAGCGCCGAGGCGTCAGAAAAGAAGTCTCCTGCGCCGCCGGAAAAATCATCTGCATGAGCTCGGTCCACCAGGAAATCCCGTGGGCCGGCCACGTCAACTACGCCTCCTCGAAAGGGGGGATCAAAATGATGATGGAAAGCATCGCCCAGGAAGTGGCGCCCCACCGCATCCGCGTCAACGCCATCGCACCGGGAGCGATCAGAACCCCCATCAACAAAGAAGCTTGGGACACTCCGGAAGCCTATGAGAAGCTTATGGAGCTCATCCCCTACAACCGCATCGGAGAGCCCGACGACATCGGACGCGCCGCCATCTGGCTCGCCTCCGACGACAGCGACTACGTCACCGGCACAACCATATTTGTCGATGGCGGAATGACCCTTTATGCCGGATTCACAACCAACGGATAGGAGGCTATCATGCCTGAACATTACGACGTCGTCATTATCGGAAGCGGAGCCGGAGGAGGCACCCTCGCCCATTACCTCGCGCAAAACTCCGATAAAAAAATACTCATTCTCGAGCGGGGCGACTACCTCCCCCGGGAAAAAGACAACTGGCGGTCCCAGGCGGTTTTCGTCGATGAAAAGTACCACACCAGCGAAACCTGGATCGACAAAGACGGCAAAGAGTTC
>SLFE01000173.1 GCA_007124415.1 Waddliaceae bacterium
AAAAACAACTAGTGATTTTGTAGTTAAGGATATAATATCAGACTTCCGGGATAATTTACAAGCTTATAAAATAAAAGCAGAAGCAGAAAAAATAAAAAAAATGGTTAATGAAGATTCCACCCAGACTGAAACAAAATCGAACTTTTTTACTCGGACTGCTAAAGGGATCGGCAACCTGCTCCATCTGCGCGTCAGCTCCCAAGAGGTCGAGGATGCGCTTTCAGATGAGCTGAAGTAAGGCTCCTCACTACAAAGAGGTCCTTTTTGAGAGAATCCCTTTTCGTTTCGGTTTGAAGTTTTCTCTTCAAACTGTTATTCTTTTTCTATGAATATCACTCTTCAAGACATCTCAAAAGTTTTCGGCAGCCGCGTCCTTTTCGACGGGGTCACAATGACATTCAACGCGGGCAACCGCTACGGCCTCACAGGCCCCAACGGAGCCGGCAAGTCCACCCTTCTCAAGATCATTATGGGCGAGGAGCCCCCGTCCAGCGGGACGGTGAGCCTGCCCGACCGCGTCGGCATGCTCCGCCAAAACATCGAGCCCTTCCGCGATTTCGATGTGATCGATGTTGTCATCATGGGCAACAAGCGCCTGTGGGACGCCATGCAGGAGCGCGACCGCCTCTACGAGGGCGAGATGACCGACGAGGTCGGCATGCGCCTCGGCGACCTGGAGGGGATCATCGCCGAGGAAAACGGCTACACGGCAGAGGCCGACGCCGAGGTCCTCCTTCAGGGAATGGCCGTACCCGATGAATACACCAACCTCAAGATGAAGGAAATCCCCACCGATATCCAGTTCAAAGTTCTTCTCTGCCAGGCCCTGTTCGGCGAGCCGCAGGCCCTGCTCCTCGACGAGCCCACCAACCACCTCGACATGGACTCGATCCGCTGGCTCGAAGAATTTCTCCACAATTACCAGGGAGTGCTCATCGTGATCAGCCACGACCGCCATTTCCTAAATGCCGTGACCACCCATATCGCCGACATCGACTACGACACCATCATCGACTACCCGGGCAACTACGACGACATGGTCATGCAAAAGACCGCCATACGGGACCAGGCCGTCCGCGAGGTCAAGTCCAAGGAAAAAAAGGCGGCCCAGCTCCGCGAGTTCATTGCGAAATTCGGCGCGGGGACAAGAGCCAGCCAGGTGCAGTCACGAAAAAAGGAAATGCAAAAGATCCAGCCGCAGGAACTCAAAAAATCGAATATCGAACGCCCCTATATCCGCTTTATCCCTACCGAAAAAGCTCCCGGAAAAGTCGTCCTCAAAGCCGAAAATATCTCCAAAGGGTATGAAGGCGAAGAGGTCATCCGCAATGCATCCCTCGAGGTGCATCGAGGCGACAAAATCGGGATCATCGGACCCAATGGCCTCGGAAAATCGACCCTGGTCAAAATGCTGGCCGGCTGGCTTGAGCCCGATAGCGGAAAAGTGGAACTTGGCCATGGCGCCCGGATCGCCTACCTGCCGCAAGACCACAGGGACCTTATCGACAAACACACCGACCTTTCGGCCTTCGACTGGCTTAAAAGCCGACAGGAAGACGTCTACGACCAAGATGTCCGCTCGGTCATGGGAAAGCTCCTTTTCAGCGGAGACGACGCTTTCAAAAAAGTGAAAACCCTGTCCGGCGGAGAAACAGCGAGGCTCCTTCTCGCCGAGATGATGCTTCTCGACCACAACGCCCTCATCCTCGACGAGCCCAACAACCACCTCGACTTGGAAGCCGTATCCGCCCTCTCCTGGGGCCTTGACGAGTACAAAGGAACCGTCATTGTCGTCAGCCACGACAGAGACCTGATCGAAACAGTTGCGAAGAAGCTGATCATCTTCAACAAGGACGGCATCGAGTTTTATAACGGCCCCTACGCCGAATACATGGAAAGCAAAGCTAAAGTCTAATGCTGCCCTTCACAAAGAGAAAATTCCTTTCTCTAGCTCCCGAAAAGCAGCACAAAGAGTGCGCGTTGCTCATAAAACAAATTTATGAGCTTCTGCTAAAAAATGGCGAACCGTCCCCACTCTTCGGCAGATACCGCGAATGGCTGTCATGGATGGATCGCAAAGCCTGCACCTGCGATATTAAAAGCCTTGCCGACGCCTACCACCGCCACATCAAACTCTCGGGCCAATTTCTAAAAGAGCACAATTTCCTTCCCCATATCGAAACTGAGGACAAAGACAGATCACAACCCTTGTTAAACGCCTCAATCGTCCTCGACAACATCCGCTCGGCCCACAACGTCGGCAGCATGATCAGAACAACCGAGGCCCTTTCTCTCGGCACACTTTATTTCAAAGGGATGACCCCCCTCCCGGACCACAAGCAGGTGCAAGACGCCTCAATGGGAACTCACGACTGGATTGAATGGGAATCCTTTCAAAGCTATGCCGCCCTCCCCGCTCCCGTGATTGCTCTTGAAACGAGTCCCGACGCCTTAACGCTTGACGAGTTTATTTTTCCCGAAACTTTCACATTGGTTGTCGGAAACGAAGAGTACGGCTGCTCGGACGAGACCCTTCACGCCGCAGATATCATTCTCGCGATTCCTCTATACGGCCGAAAAAATTCCCTAAACGCCGCCAACGCTTTCGCGATCGCCGGCGCTGAAATCCGCCGGCAACTTGCTATATGATGGTTTGCAGGGGACGAACCTCTTGCCTTGTTTTCAAAGCATATTCCAAAATCTCTTCACGGTATTGCCGACAAGCTTCAAGATCCCAGCCGTTGATTTGAGCATACCGAAATCCGCCGAAAGGCATCGCGAAGTATTCAGGCGGCCAGTCGTCATAAAAAGGAAATTGGATGCTGCTGACACTCTCCTTTTGCGATAATTGGTTCACTAGAGAAGAGGGAGGTATTTTATAGCTATACCCGTGATCAACGTAAAGAAGGACGGCATAACCTGTTTCAATGCGGCCACGGTAGTTCCACTTTCCTGTTTTATATAATTCAACCATTGACTCCAGCCAATCCCTTCCATAAATATCGGCCCACATATCCGAAAACCTAATATGACCCTCAACGATTTTCCCCCCAACGGTCTCAAAATTCACCATGCCGGTATATCCCTTCAAAAATTGCCTCACCCATTTGTAGAGATATTCGGCATCTTCCGGATTTTGCTTCTTTGGAGCTACTTCAAAATAATCAAAGGTTCCCTGTTTCCCGAGATAGCAAAATGTTTGAACATGCCAGACCGGCTCTCCATCGGCCACGGCAACATCCGTGCTAAGTTGATCTCCTACCAGAAGTTCCGACCACATATGACCGCAATATGTATTGGCTCGATAGTGTTCTAATGAAGTGAGAATCTCGCTTTTGGCCGAATTGCCCCGTAGATTATAAACAGGCTTGCTGAATACCGGAAACTTCTCCGGCTGCACCCCGTGAGGAGCGCAATCAAGTCCTTGAGAATCAGCAATAAACAGTTTGTTATAGATAAAGTTGTGCCGGGGAATCATCTTATAAGCGACAGTATCCGATGTCGGAATGCAGACATCGGGAGGGCATTCAATATTTTCGAAATAAGCATGCCTCCAAGGCAAGGGGGAGACTATGGGCATGGGGTGGCTCCCTTCAAAAGTTAACTCTAATTCAAGCTATCGTTCAAAAGAATATAAATAATCAATTAGATAATTGAAAATTTTTAAATCAATAAAAATAAATCATTTAAAATTGTGACATTACCCATTGTTAAGTGA
>SLFE01000260.1 GCA_007124415.1 Waddliaceae bacterium
AGTCTTCACCGTCCTGCTGCGACGTTCGACCTCGAAAACTTTACTAAGTTTCCTTCGGTCTCCACGTCATCAACAGGACGGCGAATCTTGCGCCATCTAATAGTAAAAACTTTATTAACTAAGTACTAGGTTTGAGCCAAAGCGAGCTGGCAATCGCCCAGACTCCGGCGACCAGTCCGCTAATAGAAAGCGCGAATAAAGGCCAAAAGGCAAGAGGATTTTCGAAGTAGAACGCGCGCGCGGCAAAAAAGGCCAAAAATAGAGCCGGACAAATGTATTGACTTATCATGCCGGGAAAGTCGAGGCCGTATCTGACTTTTTGTTTCATGCTACAGACCCAAAGCTCTTCGGAAAAGGCCGAACACTCCCAAGCCGTATTCTATACGGCTCATACGAAGTATTTTATCCGAAAGATTGTCGAAGTGGTCACCTTTTTCTTCCATATCTTGGGGTATGACGGGCATTTTCAGGGCGGTGCGGTATGTTGGCATCTCGAATTTCCGCGCATGGCTTGACAGTTCCGAATACTCGTTGCTTAACTTGGTATACTCTTTGATCCTTTGATCAACATCGGAGCAGCGGTTATGGCAGTCGGCCATATAATTTATCAGGCTGTAGAGGGGAATCATCCAGGAGTCCCTGTATTTCATCTGGTTGCGCGGGAGATGGATCTCGCTGAACCCTTCTTTGTATTGGGCAAGAGCGGGGTCGACCGACTCCCAAACCGTTTTCAGCCTTTCCACTTGCCTTGAAGCAAGGGCCGAGTAGACGGCTAAGAAAGAGTGCATGTTCCCTTGCCTGTTTCTTGACTCGCGGGGCGCATGCAAAGGTTTGATTGTTTCAAGCCGTTTCATCACCTTGATCCAAAATTCGATTCTATTTTTGGCGACGGCCGGAGACGATGCGCTTAGAATGCTCAAACTGACAAAATCGGAAAGGCGGTTGAAATCGCTAAAGGTGCGCCTTCCCCCTTCTTTCTTCCTTATGGGAAATACTTGCTGGGCCTGGCGCAGGTGCTGGAGTACGCTCAAGTCGTACGAAGTGATGGCCTTTGCCATTGTTCTGACGGCCAGGCCGGATTTTTGATCGATCAACTTGCCGACTTCTTCGTTAAATGCCTCTAGATCCATGCTTTTGTCTTCTGCGACAAGCGGTTTGAATTTTTTCAGCTCGGAAATGTAGTGGTCAGGTCCGTTCATTAGAAGCGACTGGATGCCCGTAGAGCTTCCTTCACCGGCTGCGGCGATTCCAAAGTAGCCGTCCCCTTTTTCGATTCTCTTTCTCAGTCGTTCGGCTGATGGATTTGGGTATTGATCGAGGGCGCTGAAAATGGCATTTCTTTCGTTTTGAGAGAGAAAATGGTTGCCTTTTACCAAAAGCTGGGTTTCTTCCGTGCCTGTTCCTTGAACCGCGTTCTTAACCAGCTCTCGGAGATATTCGGTGTTTTTATCGGGAACAGAGACCTTGGCTGAGGCTGTAAAATTTTCAGACGGTTTTTCGGCGGCGGGATTTTCTTGCTTCTGCCAAAATGAAAGCAAATCCTGAAAGCGGTTTTTTGGCGCCGGATCTTTAACAGTCTGGGTGTTGTGGTTGTCATGATTGTCGATTCGTATTGAGCCCATAAGATTTCTCCTTCAAAACAGAGTTGATAAATTACTAAATTAATCCGAAAATGTAAAGAAATAATAAAGACGATCAGGGTTTGAATTTGACGGATATGTTGTAAAGCATTATTTAATTGAAGTAGCCGGGATTGAATTTCGGCTATTGGAGAGGGAGAATGCAACCGCAACGGAGAATTTTAAACGGAGCTCTGTGGATAACGGGCTATTTGCTTGTACTGATTGTCCCTTTGCTCATCGTCCATATCGATCCGCCGCCGCATGTTCGGGGATTTTGGACTGAATTTTCTGTCGCTTTAGGGTTTATTGCGCTCGCGATGCTCTCCTTGCAGTTCATTCTCACAGCTCGCGTCAAGCCGATAACCTCTTGCTACGGCATCGACATCGTTTTGCAATTCCACCGTTTGATCTCATTGGTGATTGTCGTCTTTGTGATCGCCCATCCGGTGATTTATTTCATCGACCGGCCAGGGATGCTCAGGATCTTAAACCCGATTCATACTCCTTGGAGGACCTGGTTTGCTTATTTTGCGACCGCTGCGCTCCTTGGCATTGTGATCATTTCCCTGTTTAGAAAAGCCCTTTCCCTCGACTACGAAATCTGGAGGATCCTCCATTGGATTCTGGGCATTACAATTATTGCTTTCTCTTACGCGCACGTGGGAGCTGTCGGTTACTACGTGGACAGCCCGCTGAAGCAGATCCTTTGGGGCGGCACGGCTTTGATCGTCCTTTTATGCCTTCTCTACACAAGAAAAATCAAACCGGTTATGCTTGCCCACAAACCTTGGCGGATCTCAGATATCCGTGAAGAGTCCGACCGTTGCTGGACGGTCACTCTCGAGGCTATAGGCCACCAGGGCTTCGAATTCTATCCGGGACAGCTGGCCTGGCTGATTCTCGGACAGTCCCCCTACCACTTTGAGGACCATCCGTTTACCATGTCCTCGAGCGCAACTAAGACAAATCCTTTAAGCTTCACCATCAAGGAGCTGGGAGACTACACAAGCCGGATTAAAGATTTTCCCATCAACTCAATCGCCTATGTCGACGGCCCCTACGGTTCGTTTACGATCGACTATTTTCCCGACGCGAAGGGAGCTGTCTTCATTGCCGGAGGGATAGGCATAACCCCGATGATCTCTATGCTCAGGACGCTGGCCGACAGGAAGGACGAGCGCCCCTTCCTGCTTTTTTACGGAATACAGAAAGAAGAGGATTTGGCGTTCGGGGAGGATTTGAAGCGCCTTGAAGAGCGGATGAACCTTAAAGTCGTGATCGTCGTTGCCCGCCCTTCGGAGTCGTGGCAGGGGGCGACGGGATTTGTCGACCAAAAACTTTTGGATAAACATCTGCCCGAAGACAGGAAGGAGCTCGAATATTTCTTCTGCGGGCCTCCCCCGATGAAAAAAGCGATTGACGATTCGCTTAGGAGTTTGTCGATTCCCTACTGGAAAATCCACTCGGAGTTGTTTGAATTAGTTTAACGGTTAAAGGACAAGGCACATGCGGATAACCTATAAATTTCTTTTAATCGGCGCTATCTGTCTGATTGCTTTGGCCGCCTCGTTAGTCTTTGCTCTCGTTCGAGGAGGCTAGCTCTTCATTAATGTTTAAATGTTTCTCGGTGACGAGCCGATAGGTGATTCCCAGCGCGAAAATGGAGGCTGCCGAGGCGAGCACATAGGCCGGTTCGATGTATTCATAGTCCATCACGATGATTTTTCGGGAGACGGCCATAAGGGCCGTTGCGACAACAAGCTTGACATGGATTACGTTCTCTTTAAGGTAGAAAACGATATTTACGAAGATCTCAATCCCGATCACAACAGCCAAAAAGGCGCCGAAGGTGGCGAACATATCGTTGATGTTGAGCAGGTATTTAGGCTCTTCCCATATCTTGCTGTACAGGATATAGCAGACATCGACAACGCTCCAGACGATCACAAGGCACATCAGAACGGCAAGCACCCTGAGAGCAAGCTTAATGAAGAAATGGAGGTATTTGAGAAAGCTGTCTTTCTGCTCCCCTGAAAGGTCGAGACCTAAGTGTTCTCCCATGATAGCAA
>SLFE01000120.1 GCA_007124415.1 Waddliaceae bacterium
CTCCGGCAGCACATTCTTATCAGAAACTTCCATTCGAGAATCGCTTGAGGAGGCCTTGCGGAAAAATCATAGCAAACACCAAAAGGCCCCTCTATTTTTAGGGGCTGATAGGGAGCTGTTGTAAAATCCAAGTAATCAACGAGTTCTTCAATTTCATTGCTCAGGCGGCAAAGGGAGGGTGACACATTTTTCCCGAACTCGCCGGTGAGAAACGGGATAATCTTAAGGCGCATACGAGCCCGCAGATAAGCCGGGTCTTCATTTGTCGAGTCGTCCATCCACCGGCTGCCGTTCTGTTTCATATAGTCGACGATATCCTTCTTAGGGACAGAGAGAAGGGGCCGCCAAAACGGGGTTTGCCCCCGCATAGCCGCAGACGCCATCCCTTTTAAGGATATCAGCGGAGCGCCCTCAAAAACCCTTTTTAAGACAGTTTCGGCCTGATCATCGGCATGATGGCCCAATACTACCGCCTGCGCGCCCGCCTCTTCGGCCACGCCTAGAAAAAAACGGATCCTTTCCTCGCGGCAGACGTCCTCCAGATTCCCCTTTAGGCTCTGTTTATCAATAACATGTAGATGAAAGGGATGCCCCTTTCTTTCGGCAAGCTGTTTGAGCATTCGGGCCTCATCTTTACTTTCCTGCCTCCAGCCGTGGTCCACATGGGCGATATGAAGAGCGGAATAAAAAGACCGGAAATTGCAGAGCAGGTGGAAAAGGCAGAGCGAATCCACCCCTCCCGACAGCCCCAATACCAAGGGTTTATCGGCTCTAGAACGCCTTGCAAGGAAATCTTTTACAACAGCTTCCAATCTCATTTAAAAATACTGTGAATAGACGAAAATTAAAATTATAAGCACGACAACCAATATTACATAAAAAAAATAGTTGGGATCAGGACTCATTTCCATAATCCGTTCAGGACCAAGGCTTTCATCAGATTCTGTTTGCTTTGCTTCAAAATGTTCGGGAGGAGGAGCGGCTTCTTCAAAAATATCTTTCAGCTCGGGAATATCCTCGATTGGAAGCCAGTCGGGCATGCCCGAACGCCACGCGAGAGTGTCCGGAGTCACCCTCGGGTCCATTTTAAGGTCCAGTTTGGACAAGGGACCTTCAGTCCGATCTTTTAGCTTGATATACCATTCTTTGCGCATAACTCTTGGTTTAGTATACCATAGGGTTTTGTTTTTGTGCTTAAAAATTATATGATTATCTACCGTTATTTATTCGTCGAGTACCTCAAAGTTCTTGTCCTATGCGTCATCTCATTTATCGCAATTTTGCTGACGACGCGACTAGAAGAGATCGCCCGTTTTGCCGCGTCGGGTGGAAGCGGATGGACGATTCTTAAATTCGCTTCGCTGCAAATTCCATACGTCCTTCCGATCGTGCTGCCGGTATCCAGTCTGATCTCAGCGATCGTCCTATCCCTTAGACTCAGCCATACCCAGGAATTGACCACATTAAGAGCTTCAGGGCTGTCCCTCAAAAGAATTTTATCACCCATATTGATCACTGCAGCCTTCATCGCTCTGGTCAATTTTTATATCGTCTCCGAAGTGGCGACCGAGTCCATACTCGGGACGCGTCAAATGCAGAGGGAAATCGCAATGATTAATCCCCTGATGCTGACGCAGAACAAACAGTTGACCAGGCACCGCGATTTTTATATAGACACTGAAAACCGTGCCATCGCCCAGAGCTCTCTGGAAGGAATTATCGTCGCAATTTGGAACAACCCCATAAAAAGGATCAACTTGGTCACCGCTAAAGAAATTGCGTTTGACGAACCGAATATCCACGCAAAAGAAATGACGATGTTTTCTTCCTTCAAACCCAATAAAAAGGACAACTTCGACAACCTGTATATTGAAAATATCCGCGACTCGTTTATGGACGTGGAAGGCTTTTCCCTCTATCTGAAGCAAAAAGCGGCAAAGGTAAATGACGACTACCTTAAAATGTCTCTTCTCCTTTCGCAAATCGAGATTTTGAAAGAAGCGGCAAGCTCGGAGACCTTAAGCCTTCCGGAATCGGAAGACATCAAATTGAAGATCCGAAAATCCTATACGGAAATCGTCAGGCGGGCATCCATGGGAATGTCTATCTTCACACTGACTCTTTTAGGCGCCTCTTTCGGGATTTCTACGGGACGGCAAAAATCTTTCAGAAACGCCTACTATGTCGTAGGGCTTTCCAGCATCCTGCTCGTCTGCATCTTCGCAGCGAAGGCCTTCATGCAAAATACAGCCATTGCGATGTCGCTTTATTTCGCTCCGCACGCCATCATCTTATGGCTCTCAACCTGGAATTTAAAACGAATTACACGGGGAATTGAATGATATTCAGACGAATTTGGGAGCGCTACTTTCTAAAGGAAGTACTCAAAATCTTCGGACTTTTTATTTTCTGTTTTTACGGCCTCTACATCATCATTGATTATTCCAGCAGAAGCGCCACCCACTACGCAGGTAAATTCACTTTTTTGGAAATGGCAAAACTCTACTTGTTTATCTTTATCCAAAGAATGGACATCCTCATCCCCTTCGCTCTTGTTGTCGCGACGGTGAAAACGCTGTGTTCTTTGAACGTCCGCAACGAAATCGTAGCCCTGATGAGCTCAGGGGTTAAACTCAAACGATTGATGCGCCCGTTCATCCTGGTGAGCCTTTTTTTTGTCGGAGTGCTCTATGTCAACGAGCAGTTTTTTCTCCCGCCTGCCTACCGGCAAATCAATTTTCTGAAAGATAAGCACAATGATGATGAAACCAGGGAGGATCAATACAAAAACATTCAAAGCCTGGAAGTCATCGATAAAGGCCAGATCATTTACCACGGGTATGACAATGCCCGAAAATCGTTTTTCGACGTCTATTGGATCATTAGCCTCGACGATATCTATCGCATCAAATACCTCTTCCCTTATGAAGGGGTTCCGCGCGGAAAATTTGTCGACCATTTTACCCGGAACGAACAAGAAGAGCTTTTGCTATCAGACACGCACGAAACGCTCGATTTTCCCCGCATGAGATTCAACCCCAAAAAGCTCCGGCAATCGATCATCAATCCGAGAGAAGAGTCGATCACCAGTTTGTGGGACCACCTGCCGCCGGCGCAGGAAAAATTCACCGATGCCAAAGCCACAACACTCACCTCCTTTTACCATAAACTCGTCATGCCATGGCTTTGCCTGCTCGCGGTCATCGGCCCGGCCCCTTGGTGCCTGAAATTTACCCGCCAACTTCCGGTCTTTCTCATCTACCTTGTCAGCATGCTGACAATGGTCACCTATTATCTTATCATGAACTCGGCGATCATCATCGGTGAAAACCAAGTCTTCTCTCCGATCATCGCAATAGGCCTGCCATTTTCACTTTATTTCTTCTTTTTCAGCTGGAAATATTATAAGCTTAGCTGAAGACGGAGGCTCAAGGTGACAAGCGAACTTATCATCAATCTGGCGGCTATAAGCGAAAATATTCAAAGGATACGTTCACACTTGCCGGCGGGCACTCGAATCATGGCTGTTCTCAAAGGGGGCACTTACGGCATTGGACGTCCCGTCGAGATGGCCAACAGGTTGAGGGAGTGCGGAGTCGATATTTTCGGGTTTGCGTTTGTCGACGAGGCCGCAGAGCTTCGCGATGCCGGAATTCAGGAAGACCTGTTCGTGCTAATGCCCCGGCCGGATGAAGCGTCAAAGGCAAGAGGCTTGGATCTTCAGGTCGCAGCGTCAGATATGAGGACATTGAAAGCCTATGAAAAATCAGGGCCTGTAAAAATCCACCTCAACATCAATACCGGAATGAACCGCCTCGGATGCCTGCCTCATGAGGCGCCTCTTCTCGCTGAATATATCCAAGCATCGCCAAACTTAAAACTTGAGGGAGTTATGAGCCATCTAGCCGGCTCGGAAGACCCCGCCCATGATGCCTTCACCCTACAGCAAATTCAAGTCATGATTGCGATGATCTCTTCTTTGAAAGAAGCTGGAGTCACATTTCCCTGGACCCATATCAGCAACTCCGCCGGGGCTGCCCGGTTTGCCCGCCCTGAGTTCAACATGGTCAGAATCGGATTGATTATGTACGGCATCCACTTATCGCGCCAAATGCGGCAAATTCTGCCTCTGAAGCCCGCTCTGACGCTGAAATCCCGCATTGCGGCTATAAACCGCTTAAATAAAAATGATAGCGTCAGCTATGGGCGCACTTATAAAGCGCCTAAGGATAACACTTTAGTCGCCGTTGTCCCGCTTGGCTACTTCGACGGCCTTCACCGATGCTACAGCAACCGGGCCGAAGTCCTTGTCAAAGGGAGAAAGGCTAAAATTGTTGGGGCTGTCTGCATGGACTTTATGATGATAGACGTGACCGGCATTTCGGAAGTTTGTGTCGATGATGTTGTGACCATATTCGGCATTGACGAATGCGGAAACGAGCAAACCGCAGAAGAATTTGCCGCATCAGGGGGAACAATAGCTCATGAGCTGATCACCTGTATGGGGCCGAGAATCAAAAGAACGTTTACGCAGCTTCCGGCACCTGCCTTTCAAGTTCAACCGTAGGGATATGGGCTTTTCCCGCTAGAATAGGTTTTTTGAAAAGCGGATCGAAAACCGCGCGAAGCTCTTTGCGGAATTTGTCAAACCCCATAGCCTCGCGCCTGCCCTCCACAACTTGCATCGTCGAAAGCATACGGTTCAACGGTTCCGGTAAAATCGCCCTTTCGCGGATAAAGATCGCGGGACCATAAATCATGGCTTCAATAAACTCGATTTCTTCGGCAGAAAGATTTTCTTTTTCCAAATTTTTGAAAAACGCAAACATGAACACCGAAGCTGCTCCGCCGATATCGATGCCGTCTTTGCAGCTGAAACTGAAACTGTGGGGACGAATGATATCGATCAGCTTAAGCTGCATCAAGAAATGCACAAGACTAATGAAGCTCTGCCTGTCTTTTTGAGACAAATACTGCTCCTCATTGAAGAAAAATTTATGGACGGCATGCAACATGTCACCAAAAAACTTTGAGGTCAAAGACTTCTTGATATTTTCCGGAAAGTAATAACCGGAAGAAGGACTTTGAAGCTGCTGTTTAAAACCATCGATAAAATCTTCGGCATCATCTTGGTTTTCATAAGGACCTGACTGCTGGAAAAACACCGTATCGACTGCAAGCGTTGCAGCAGCTAGGTGATCCGAGAACGGCGATGCGTTTTGCAACTGCTCTACGGCCTGGCATCGGGAAAACTCCCTCCAAGAAGTGCGGTCCTGCAAGTTGATCAGGAGATGCTTGGTGGATTTGCCTCTTTGGCTCTGAGACAAAAGAAACCCTTTGAACTCGTCGAGAACCGTCGCTTTGTTAATATACACCTGCCGTGTCGGCGATGCCATCCGCAAATTAATCAATCGGTCGTCGTCCATATAAAAATTAAACCAGGTGTGAGGAAGATTGTGCTGTGTGAGCGAGTCGAAAGCGGCATACTTTCCCTCTTCAAGAGATTCAAGAATGCGTTTGAGAGGACCGTTTTCATGTTTTTTAAACGATTTGATGATTTCAGCGTAGTCATAGGCTAGCCGGCTCCAAAGAAAAATCCCTTTTTCCTCAGCAGCAGACGATGTGTTCGGCATCAACTGCTTCGCCTCGTCTAATATCTCATGAACACGGTGAAACATCTCCTGCATAATATGCATATGCATATAGACGGCCCTGCACAAATTCTGAGTGAAGCTCAAAATACAATTTGCCAATACATTTGAAGGTTTTGGAGGATAGACCAAAAGCTTTTGATAATACCGGTCATTCAGAGCCTCCCTGAGATAAGCCTGAAAATCTGCGAAATAATGAATACAAGTTTTACCCTTTTTGTCCGCTCGATTGGCGCTTAGGTTATTTGGATTTGCGCAAAGCATCAAAGCCATAACCGCATTATTTAAAGAACGGACTTGACTCCGCTTTTTATATCGAAATGCCTCATGATAAAACCGTTTTAGCGCTAAGTGAAGCGAGTGGAGCATATTCAAAGCCGCCACATGGCACATCACGTCGCGCCAATCCTGTACTTTTTCAAAAATATCGGACTCGGCGCTGCTGTAGCTTCCAAACTCGCAGACTAGTTTAATATTTCTCAGTAATCTTGGACTAAAAAACCGGCTGCCGTCCTCTTTCCTCATCAGAAGAAGCTCGTATTCATTATCCCGCTTGACCATATCCAAATCGACGAAGACATGCTGGCTTTTTTCCTTTCTTCTCGCACGGGCTTTTCTCAACTCATCTTTTGACGGCCCCCCCTTCGTCAGCCCGAATATCCATTTACTGAGCATCCCTTCGTCAACCTGCCTTTCAACCTTGCGTGTATAAAATTCCTGAAGCCGCTTATAATCGCTCAACTGAGTCACGCTTTTAATGCTTTTAATTTTGAATACATCGGAGTAACGGTCTAAATTTTTAGCCGCTTCGCCAACTAGCGCCATAATCGACCTGACGTCCTCGATTTTATCCTCAGATTTTGGAGCCCCCTCCTCATAAATGTGTTCGATATAGCGCAGGACCGTACTAAAGATCTCCTTAATCCTATCCTCGGAGACTTCTTTGGCTACATCCTTAATTTTTTTTACCCTTCCTGAGATTGATTTAACCCGTTCAATTTCAGCCACTGGAAGATTTGTCGTGCCTTCGTCTTCCATTTGAGCTATAAATGACAGAACATTAAGGGCATCTGATATATTCATGTTAGAATCATCTTCTCTTTTGTTTTCCATAACCAAATCCTTTTTAACTATCTAAAACTATTATCACATCATAAACTATTTTATTCAATTAAATTAAATAATAATTTATTAATAATAATTAATATTTTAATTAATTATAAAAACATGCTATAATTCCTAAAATTTGAGCCGTTTCCAATAAATTCCAAAATCGGTATGGTTAAGCCTTTAAAAGGAGAAGCGCTATGCTAGACAAACTACAACTTAATGGAACATTAAAAGGGTCCTACGATGACGAAAATTTCAAGGCCGAGTTCAAAGACGGATCAACAAAACTGTACTTTGACAGCCTCGGACCGCTCAAGGCGTTAAAAGACCTGCTTTTTGATAAACTCAAAGCTATGAAAGACGACCCGCAGCTCAAAAAAGCTATGGAAAGCGTCGATATGGAGATCTATCTGGAGGAGGAATTGATCGCCAGAATCGGGAAAAACGCCAAATCCAATTTTGTCAGCAGCATGCTGGGGGTTTCGCACTTTGAAGTTGTGACCAACAGCCGCATGTCCGAGCTCATGGAGCTCATGTAACGTCTTGACACTTTAAGAAGAATCAGTTATAAAAGTATTCTTTTCAACGGAAGAGTGGCAGAGTGGCCGAATGCGCCTGTCTTGAAAACAGGAGTCCTTCACGGGACCGGGGGTTCGAATCCCTCCTCTTCCGTTTTTCCTTATATACAAAACCAAGTCGATGGAGTACTACGGCAGTTTAAGACCGCCAAATACTTAATAAATTACAAAGGGTTAGAATATGAGCTCACCAATTTCCAAAGAGTACATCCAACAAAAATTACTTGAAGAGTTTAAGGAAATCGCAAAAACAACAACAGACGAAAGAACCAAAAAAGTATGCAATTCAATTGACACAATTTTGTTTAAAGGATTAGAAAATGGCTGCTGCCTGCTCTATAGAAAAAAAAGATTTTCTACTCGCTTGATCACGAAAGAGGAGCTCTGCGGACTTAAAAATGACGACGCAGAAACTTTCCGAAAGGTGGCCGAACGCATTGCCTCAATACATCAGACATGGGAGTTCAATCTTCGCTCGGATAACATGTTAAAAGTTCTGTCCTGTTTTGCATTTGAAAAACCTGATGACTGTCGTCCTTTTCTTAATAAATATGGTGTGGTCAGCGTTGTGCAGTCGCCGGATGTGCCTTCGAAAACTTGCATTTCAAGCAGATTAAGTGATCCCGGTGAAGCCTTGCTCAAAGGTGACATCATGAAAGAAGATCTTAAAAAAAAGCATGCCGCTATAATGCGTCTGGTCGGTCAAATATTTGAAATGAAAAACTCTGAAGCTACGGAAAACCTAAAAACAATTCTTGACGAAGACAATCAATTTTTACGGAAACTGCTTGCAGACCAAAACTCGCAAGCCTCAAAAATCTTTCTGGGCAGCCGCACAAAAAAAACTATGAAAGTACTCAGCAGCACCCTGTAGTTGCAGACTCTCTGCCTTGTGCTGTCTGCCTGTATACATGACAACTTCTTTGAATTATTTCTTGGGCAACAATCCGGGCCTCTGGATTAGAGCCGAGTTGGCTTGTTTATAAAAGCTTGGCAAGGTAAAATATTTACTATGAAGAAGTATTGCGAGTCTGTCTCGAAGACAATCAGACGAAAGACGCGGGAAGTGATGGTTGGAAGCGTCGGAGTCGGCGGGGACAACCCTGTCCGCATTCAATCGATGACAACGTCGAGCACGCGAGATATCGAGGCGACTGTAGAGCAAATCATTCGATTGGCCGATGCCGGCTGCGAGATTGCGCGTGTGACAGTTCAGGGGATGAAAGAGGCCGACGCTTGCGAAGAGATCAAAAACGCACTGGTCGCTAAAGGATACGCTATTCCCCTTGTCGCCGATATCCACTTCTATCCTCCCGCAGCTATGAGGGTCGTCGACTTTGTCGACAAGGTGAGGATAAATCCGGGAAATTTTGCCGATAGAAGGGCCACCTTTAAAGTCCTGGAATACGACGACGATACTTACGCAAAAGAAATCGAAAAAATCGAAGAAAAATTCGTCCCTCTCGTTGAAAAATGCAAGCAGTTGAAGCGCGCCATAAGGATAGGTACAAACCACGGTTCTTTATCCGACAGAATCATGAACCGCTACGGTGACACGCCTCTGGGGATGGTCGAATCGGCAATCGAGTATGCCGAGATCTGCCGCCAGCGCGATTACCATGATTTTCTTTTTTCGATGAAATCGTCCAATCCGCAAGTGATGATCCAGGCCTACAGGCTGCTTGCCGCCAGGATGTATGAACTCGGCTGGGACTACCCCCTTCACCTCGGCGTCACTGAGGCCGGAGAAGGAGAAGACGGGAGGATAAAATCGGCGATGGGCATCGGCTCTCTTTTGCTTGACGGTCTCGGCGATACAATCAGGGTGTCGCTGACGGAAGATCCCTGGCACGAAATCGACCCTTGCCTCCGTCTGATCCGCTTTGCCGAATCCTGCAAAGGACAAGGAGTTCCCCCCTTTGAGGAAATGCATCGAGATATTGAAGAAATCTCTCGAAGACACGCCTCCCTTCCGAAACATGTCTCCATGCACAGGGACGGCACAGTCATCCTGAGCGTGAAAAAACAGCATTTATGCGATCCGGCGTTCCATGAAATGATCGGATGCGAAACGGTTGAAGGCAAGCCCAAGCCGACAGCTGTCAGCGCAGACAATCTTGTCTTCAATACAAGCCCAGATGATAAAAGCGCCGTCCAAAACCTTAAAAATGCCGGAATCGGTATCTTGGAACCGGTTTCAATGGAGCATGCCAAACAGCAGCAGGAGTTCAACCGATTTGCGATAAAAATGGCAGGCGGCTCTTTCGACGCTGTTTTTGTTGATGATGAAAGCCATTGGGAGGACTTGAAAACTATCAAGCCGGCGATGATCCTTCTCCGCCCAAAATCCGATCGGGTCCACTTTTGCCGAAAATTTTTTGAATGGCTGCAATCAAACCGCATCGACACGCCTGTCATACTCAATTTCCGATATGACTGTCCGGTCGACGATCTTATCATTCGCTCAGCCGCAGAATTCGGTTCGCTTTTCTGCGACGGTTTGGGCGACGGCCTTTGGCTTGAAGGCTCTTATGAACCGGCGCTTCTTCGCACTTTGAGCTTCAATATTCTTCAGTCCGCCAGGATGCGCATCATCAAGACAGACTTCATTTCCTGCCCCAGCTGCGGGCGGACACTTTTCAATCTTCAGGACGTGACGAAAAGAATACGCTCGCGCACAGCCCACCTTCCCGGTGTAAAAATCGCAATTATGGGATGCATCGTCAACGGTCCGGGAGAGATGGCCGACGCCGATTTCGGCTACGTGGGATCAAAACCGGGCAAGATCGACCTCTATGTCAAAAAAGAATGCGTCGAAAAAAATATCGATTTTGAAGATGCCGACGACCGCTTGGTAGAGTTGATCAAAGCGCACGATCGCTGGGTGGAGCCCAAAGCATGAGGCTGCTTCTTTTTTTCCTTGTTATCGGAGCGCTAGCGGCCGAAACCATCCACTTAACCGTTGAGCACGCCCGAACCGAAAAAGAGCTTAAATGGGGGCTGATGGGACGAAAGAGCCTCCCTCCTGACCATGGCATGCTCTTTCATTTCCCGAAAACCGGCCGGCAAAGAGTCTGGATGTTCAACTGCCTGATCCCCCTTTCGGCAGCATTTCTAGATGAAAAAGGGCAGATTATTGAGATCCACCAATTAATGGCCTATCCCGATATGATGAAATACCACCATCCTATCAACTCTTATGAGGATTTAAATAAAGTCAGCGCAAACGACCCCATTGTTCAGTTTTTTATAGCCGAATCCATCGTTTCAGGTCCCAGCGCTAGATACGCTCTGGAAATGCCCCTAGGCTGGTTCGCTGAGAAAGGGGTTAATATCGGAGATTATGTCCTTTGGGACGCGCAGTACTCTGAGGCTAAAGTCCTATTGAGAAAATCGCCTAATTAGAGTACATTGAACCTTATAAAGGAAATTAGGAGAAAATTATGGCAATTCCCATTGCTACACATCAAAGGGCCGTTTCCGTCTCCGGAGGCGTGTTGCTTATATCATTAGGCATTCTTTTTTATACAAATTATTGGTGGCCGGGAATCCTGCTGGCCCTGATGGCGACCGTCGGCATCAAAGAAATCCTTCGAGGCCGCTACTACGACGTTGTGCTTTCTACGGCAATTCTGGGAGGCCTGTTTCTGTTTTTCTTCTTCAACTCGGACTGGGCAGTTGCCGTGCCGGTTCTGTTTACAATAGCCGGAATCTGGATAATCTTTCGCGAATTTTTCATCACTCAGCCGCGAACCGGCGAAGAAGCCGTCGAAGACGCAAGCCACGAGGTAGCCGAAGAGGAAGAACATGAGCAATGATATCGTTCACATTGCCCGCATTCAGCCGGAAGGCGCCGTTGTCTATCTCTTTTTAAAAAAAACAGGACCTGAAACCTACCGGTGGTTTGAAGGAAAGTCTCCGACAGATGTTAAAGGCTTTACACCAGAGGAGGCTATCAGGCTGGCTAAACGACAATGGAAGTACGTCTCTTTTCGTTTTGTGAATTGCGGATTTCGTTTCACGCTTCCGGAAAGGGATGAGCACGGCGTCAACGCCTTGTTCTGCCAGATGGCCGCCTCTTATGCGTCATCCAACGGAATCTATTTTGATGAAGAGCTGGGGCACAGCTGTATAGTCAAAAACGCATCCGAGGAGGCCAGGGAATTACTCAGAAAAGCCAACAACTGCACTACATAATCGAAGAATCCGAATATGGACCGACCACATAATCATGAGCCGCAAGAAATCGTTTGTCCTTCGTGCAATTCTTACTTTTTCCTATCCGGAGAGAAAAAAACTCATCCCTCATACTGCGCCTACTGCGGGCATACGCTCGATCAAACCATCGAGCACGAAACCACGCTTGAAGAAATATCGTTTGTTCAAGAACACCTCCCCGACGATGAGTCCGTACAGTTCACCATCGGATCCTATCAAATATTAAAAAGAATTGGAAAGGGAGGAATGGGCGAGGTTTTTCTTGCTTATGACACCCAATGCGGAAGACGGATCGCACTCAAACGAATCCGAACGGATTTGAAAAGCCGAAAACAGCTCCTGCAGCGCTTTTTGAAGGAAGCCAGGATTACAGCACAGCTCACCCACCCGTCGATCATTCCTATCTATACAATTCATGAAGACGGGCAAAACATCTATTACACCATGCCCTATGTTGAAGGCGAAACGCTCAGGCAGATCATTAACAGGGCGCGAAAAAACGAAAAAAAAGGAGGTAAGACAGAACTTCTCGGCACGTCGATCCCCTCGCTTACCCGGATTTTAGTCAACGTTTGCCAAGCCATATCTTATGCCCATTCCCATGGGGTCTTGCACAGGGACATCAAAGGAGAAAATGTCATTGTCGGAAAATTCGGCGAGGTCATGATCCTTGACTGGGGATTGGCTAAAATCATGAAATCCCAAAGCGAAGATGAATTTCATGAAGAAGCGAAGCCGACTACGCCGGATATCACTATAATGGGAAAAGTTGTGGGAACCATCTCGTACATGGCACCTGAAAGAGCCCGCGGCCAGCCTGCAGCGATTTCTACCGACCTGTACGCTTTAGGCGTGCTTCTTTATGTCATCCTCACCCTTAGGCACCCGTTTAGAAGGGGAAACTTAGAAGAATTCAGAAAGACGATGGATAAGGAAGTCTTCAAGGACCCGGCTGAAGTGGCTCCATATCGCGATGTGCCGGAGCTTCTTGGCCAAATCAGCAAAAAGTGCCTAGCTCCCAACCCTGACGACAGGTATCAAACTGTCGACGAGCTCATCCGCGACTTGGAAAACTATATCGAAGGACGTTCAGAGTGGTTTGAGGTTTGCGATCTCGATATTCATCAAAAAGACGATTGGCAGTTTCAAGAGCATGTCCTGATGGCAGAGCAGATGGCCATCGCCAGAACCCCCGAATCTTCCCAATGGGTCACCCTGATGATCTCCGAGAAGTCATTCGCCGAAAACATACGCATTAATGCCAGAGTCAAAATTCACCCTGAAGGACATGGCATGGGCTTTTTGCTGAGCATCCCGGAAACATCCGAAAGGCGGCATTTAAACGACGGCTATTGCCTCTGGATCGGTACCGAAGAGCACAAGACCACCAAACTTTTAAGATCGACAGTAGAGGTGCTGCACGCTCCGGATGTCTTTTTAGAAACGGATGAATGGCACAGGATCTGCATTGAGAAAATCGATAACAACATCTACTTTTATCTCAATAAAACCCTACAATTTTCTTATATCAGCCACATTCCCCTGACAGGTACTCACGTTGGACTGATCTATCGAGACACGAACTTCGACCTTGATTCATTTTCCGTCTCTTTAGGAAGTCAAAGCGTTATGGTCAACTGCCTGGCCGTGCCCGACGCGTTTTTGGCTCATAAGTTTTACGATATCGCTCTTAGCGAATACCGCAGGATCGGCTACACCTTCCCGGGCAGAC
>SLFE01000220.1 GCA_007124415.1 Waddliaceae bacterium
CCAAAAAGCTTTCTGCTGGAATTTTGCAAGTGGCTCTAGAGAGTCTCACCGCGGATTAGGGTCGCAATCAGGGGTTGAAGGAGCTGCCTCTCGAGGACAGATGGCCATGCCGGCAATGACGAAGAGGGTGGCTAGAAGAACCTGCAGCGTCAGCGGATAATTGCCGCTTGCAATGAGAATCAAAATGGAGCAAAGGGGGATCATGTACGACATGATATTCATCATGATGAAATTTCCTTTTTTGATACCGATCTCCCACAAGGAATAGGAATAGCTCTGTATGACAATGCCCCAAAGAAGGATGTAAAAGAGTTCTTCGAGCGTCGGCAGCACAAAGGATTCGGTCATCAGGTGGATGATTAAGTAGAAGATAGCGCCGATACCGAAAAAGAGGCCGACCATTTCGTGGGGGGTGTCTGAAAACAGCCGTGAGTTGATCATATAGATTGACCAGCTCAACGCCGCTAAACCGGCAAATGATATTCCTTTGAGATTGTCGGGCGATAAAATCGAGAGAACGTCGTCGTAAAATAAAATGAAGACGCCTAAAAAACCGAGGAAGGCGCCGGCAAAGGCGGCCTTGGGAATGCGGTTTTTAAAAACAATGCCTGCCAATAATAGACCTCCGATCGGGTAGAGATAATAGATCAGGTCGGCCTGGGCGGGGGAAATGAATTTAAACGCGCAATAGTAGCCGAGGGCATTAATGGGTATGCAGACGGAACCGATAATCCAGCATTTTGGCGATTTGCTAAGAGCTGCCCATTTTCTATTCCACGTCAAACGGAATAAGGTGCAAATCAAGGTCACAAAAAGCATCATGAATAAAAATTCGAATGTCGGCATCTCGGTCACATGAATGGCCATAAAAGCGGTTGTTGACCAGAGAAGGAGGCCGCAGCTTCCGATGAGCGTAGCTGTTGAAGTCGAAAAGTTTTGCTTCATGTGTTTATCGCCTCTAAATATAGGCTATAAAGGACTTTAGAAAAAAATGATAAGAGAAATTAAAACAGCTGGCAGTAAGAGGGTTAAGAGTCGGATTTTTCGACAATCAGGAGGTTGGCGTCATGGGTCAGGACGCCTAATAAGATAGAGTTGATCAGCCTGTCGATATCGATTGTGTATTTCAGCTCTTCGGAGTAGGGGTTTTGCTGGTAGGGATCCAAAACCGTAACGGTGCGGGTGTGCGAGTCGTAGCTTTCGAGGACGACAAAGTGCCCTTCGGGATCGCCCATCACATCGTCGAGAAAGTGGGTTTCTCCATCGTAATAAACCCTTTCTGACTGGTAAAGGTAGGTGGAGCTGAGTCCGGTTAGTATAGGAATGCCTTTTTTCAAGTAGGTGCGGATCAGCTGGTGGTCGAGCTCGTGCATTCTAAGCTCGCCGCCCAAAGAGAGGTAGTCGATATAGGCCTGGCAGGCGAGTTTGATATGCTTTTTGCTCTTTTTTTTGCCCCGCTCTTTTAACTTGATTTGAAGCGATTCGGGGTTTAACTGGTTCGGCTGAAACCATGTCGGGTCGAATATGCCCAAGTTATAGGTATATATTTTTGTATGAAATCCGTTTCTCAGCGCATGCTGGGCCAGCATGACAGCGATGGTCCCCCCGTCTTCTAGGCTGGGCACTTCGTCTATGATCTCATCTATGGAAAGGTTGAGTCCGTAATAGGTGTAGACGGCATGGAGGCATGTCGGGCCGCATGTGGTTTCGGTAGGCTGAGGCGATATTTTGAGCGCGATCTCCTGTTTTTTTTTCATAATGCCTCTTTCAAACTCGCGGCAAGCGTTTTTTCGATATTTCCGGCTTCGGTTTCCATTGTTAAGATTTTCTGATTGACTTCAAGTTCTATTCCTACGTAATCGGAAGGCGAGTACTGCTTCCGAAGCTCGGTAACCAGGCCGTCAGATATTCCCAGATAAGGCTTGTTCATCCTGACGCGGTAGATTTTCGGCAACTTTTGTTTCCAGCGGCGGGCCAGGTCTTTTTCCAACGGCCTTTTGGGATCATAGAGAAGGCCGATGTCGACATCCCGCACCTTTCCAGCCAGTTCGGGGGTAAAACTGTGTACAGACAAGTGGGTAACGGGAGAGAGCGAACTTATTATTTGCTCGATATTTTGGCGGTAGGGCAAATAATAGGTGTCTATCAGTTCCCTCTTATTTTTCTTAGTCAGGCCTTTTGAAAACTCGCTGAATTGATTTTTGCGGCCAATCGATCGGTTAAAATCAATGAGAAGTCTTGAGACTTCATTATAAAAAAGGGGAGCCGACAATTGCTCGGCAAGATATTTGGCAAGCCTTAAAGCGCCGATATCATAGCCTCGATGGGTGTTAAGTTCGGGGCAGGGGGCGGGAAAAAGATCCTGCCATTTTTTTGGAATCCGATTGCCGCCATGTTCGCATGTGATGATCAGATTAGCCATAAAATATTTTACCGTCGTGAAGGGTTCGGCAAAGAAGGCGATAGATATCTTCAATAGAATGTTTTTCCAAGGCATTGATGATTCTTGTCGAAAGAGGGCCGTTTGCCAGTATTGCTTGCAGGGCCGGCTCGAAAGTTTTATTTGTTGAAAGGTGCCTGTCGAAAAGAAAATTCCAAAGAGCTCCCGCTTCAGAGGGCGCGCCGCTGCTCTCAAAAATCTTTAAATACTCGCTGTCTTCTATCACTGCGTTTTCGGCATGTCTGATTGTCTGATCGAGTATGGTCTTGAGCCTTTTTTCATCGAAATCGTTATATTCGGGCTTATAGTTTTCCGTCAGCCACCGGACAAGTGAGGTGATCGCGTGCGAGACGGCCAGGTCGCTGTAGGCGCTCTCCTGAGTATCGATGAGCCTGATCTCAATGGCGCTTCTTTCAAAGCGGACAATAGCGCCTCGGGAGTTGGTCCATTCCGGGTCGAGTACTTTTTTTATGTCTTTGGCAGACAGGTCGTCTGAAATGCGGGTAAGTATTTTGTGGTAATCGGCGAAGGAATGGACCACTTCGGGGATAACCTCGCCTGTGACCGAAGGAATTATTTTTGAGTTAGTCTTATAGACTTCAAGACGGTTGTCTTTGAATCCGGTCAGTTTTTTTTCCATAAGCGGGGAGCTGGCGGCGATGGCCGGAATGATCGGAAGAATCAGCCGGATTGCCGCGTGAAGGCGAAGAAATTCGTCCTCGCCGGCAAAGGGGAAATTGATATGCATGCTCTGAAGATTGGCCCAGCCATGGCCGCGGCAATCGAAGATCCTGTCAAATTCGGCGTACCAGGGATTGTCTCCATGGGGCCAAAGGCGCAGCTCCTCAATGGGGTTCATCCAGGGGTGCATGGCTGTCGGCATCAGGCAGGCATTAAAAGGTTTTAGCAGCCTGTTGATCAGTCGGACCTCTTTGGTGAATGCGCGGTGGATTTGATCGAGATTGGCAGTCGGCACGGTTGTTTTGAGCTCAAGAATGTGGAGGGCCAGTTCGTTATTCCAGCTTATCGGGTCTTTTTCAATCTCTGAATCATAGGTTTTGGCACAGGCGAAAAAAAGCTGATCGGTGATCGGCTTGACATTGAGGGTGGCGCTGTCAACAATCATGTACTCAAGCTCGATGCCATAGGCTTCGAACAGGTGTTTTTTAGCTAGAGACTCTTGCATAACGCTGCTTTGTCTCCTTGCGGATTTTTGAATTTTTGTCATCG
>SLFE01000270.1 GCA_007124415.1 Waddliaceae bacterium
AACAATATTAATAAAATATTAACAAACAAATGTTTTAATATAGGTAGTTAATAAAAAAGAGGAAACTAATGACAATAATAAGAGAAATGCCAATAAAACCCGAATTCAACCAGAATATCGATGGATGCGGGGCAAATATCGGGGTTTCAAGCAAGCCAAGCTTGCGCTCCAGGGTCAATTCTGTTGCCAAAACCTCTTTTGGGAAGGCTAAATCTGCCGCTCAAACAACTTTGAATGGAGCTTCTACAGCCTACACATATGCCAGTAAAGTGAAATGCATCGGGACAAAAACCCTCCAAATCATTCAAGTGACTGCACCTCCGGCATCAAAGACAGCCCGAAAGATTGGCAGAGTCGTCCGCCACCTCAAGATTTTCCAAGTCATTGAAATTCCGCTCAACTTGTACAACGCCACCGTGGAACTCACTAGAATCCCATTTTATTTAAGAGACAAAGATTGGGAAGGCGTCGGTCTGTGCCTCTCGTCAATTATGCTCTTGATGGGCGATACCCTCGATGCGGCTATCACTGTCGCCGACTTGATCAGCATCATTGAATCCAATCCCGTTGTCTCGGCCATAGGGCAGGTATTGGTTCCCCTGGGCATGGCTCTTGTAGCCGCATCATCGGCCATAAAGGGATACAAGCTCGCGACAACTGCGGTTGAACTCCACAAAGCGAACAAAATGCTTAAAAAAAATGCTGCTCCCGAAGATGTCGAAAATTATATCACCAAATTAGCCGGAATCACCGATAAAGACTTCAGAAGAATTGAATTTAGGTTAAGTAGGAAGAAAAAGTTAAAAAATAACCCCGAAAAATATCAGAAACAACTCGAAAAGGAAAAGGCTAAGCTCTTAAGGTTGAAAACCAACCGCTTGCAAAGAAGGGCAAACCGCAAAGCCGTTAAAGCTTTGAACATGATCATCGATGAAAATGGAAAAATAGCCGAGAACGCTGATATAGAAAAAGCTATGAAGCAGCTTAAAACATCTCTGATACAAACCACCTGCGTCCACTCCGCCAACATCCTGACCAATATGGTGATACTGACCGGACTGTCCCTTACTTTTGCGCCTATTCCCCCCGTCGTTCCCATTGTAACCATTTTGGCGGGCTCTGTAGCAAAACTTGGCATTATGGTTTCGGACCAATTTATACTCGACCGATTGATCCGCAGGATGGTTTAATGCGGGGTAATGGACAATATCCCGGACCACAGCCAATCCGTTGCCGAGGCTCAAAAAATTCTGAAAAGGTGGAGTCCCTCATCCCCCTATGCCCGGCATCCTAAAGAGAAGCGCCAATCAAACATGGCGCAAAAAAAAGCCTATAAAAACAAAACTCCCTCTTTGGGGCTTGAGCGCCTTAACAGACCGCTTTACCTCGACACCGTGAATAAAACCATTCTCGTCGAGCCCGCAATTACCATGGAAGAGCTTGCCCGCGCTTCCCTCCCTTACGGCCTGATTCCGCCCGTCGTTCCCGAATTTAAAGGAATTACGGTCGGAGGCGCCATCAACGGCGCAGGGCTTGAAAGCAGCTCCCATCGTTTCGGACAATTCAGCGACAGTGTTCTGTCATGCGAGGTGATGCTTGGGGACGGCTCCATTATCAAGGCATCGCCCCGAATCAACTCCGAACTTTTTTACGGCATCTCGGGATCATACGGCACCCTCGGTTTCTTGCTGAGCGCCGAGATCAAGCTCGTCCGGGCAGAAGAGTGGATCGGCCTCAATTGCCGCAGGTTCTCCTCAATCGACGAGGCCCTTAATTTCATGCGAAGCGAAACGGCCGACATGATTGAGGCGATCGTCTACAGCAATGAAAATACCGCTGTCATAACCGGCTCGTTCATTTTGCCCGGCGAAGCAGAAAAAATGAAACAAATACGTCACACCTCTTACTGGCACGAATGGTTTTACAGCCGCTTTGAAAGGATGGAGGATGAGACAAAGGCGATGCCCTTAAAAGACTACCTGTTCCGCCACGACCGGGGCGCTTTTTGGATGGGCGGCTACGTTGCCAAACCCTCTTTTCCCAAAAATTACCTGCTCGATCAACCCATGAGCTATTGCCGCCCCGGCCATCCGGGCCTGCTCTTCCGTCTCCTTTTCGGGCATATGTTCAGCAGTCAAAAACTCTATGCAAAGCTAAAGGCCAATCATGAATGGATTCACGAGCAATTCGTCATTCAGGATTTTTATCTGCCCGAAGATAACGCAGGCGATTTTGTCCGGCATGTTTTGAAGAGACACGAAATTATGCCGATCTGGCTTTGTCCGGTCAAAGCGACGACAACGCCTCAGATTTTTTCGCCCCACCAAAGCGACAAAGATGAGCTCTTATTCGATGTCGGAGTGTACGGCCTCCCTTCAGAGTCAAGCGGATTCGATGCGGCGCGCGATCTCGAGGCGCTTTGCCAAACTTTGAACGGAAAAAAGATGCTCTACGGCTTAAACGGCTATTCCGAAGAAGAATTCTGGAACCTGTATCCCCAAAAAGCTTACCGGAAGCTTAGAGAAAAATCCTTGCTCGGCGGCGTCATACCCGATATCACTGAAAAGCTGTTAATGTCTTTTGAATCGAGCCTGAAAGTTCGCTGAAATTGTGCCGCTCGGCTTGAATTCTCAGTTTTTCATAGGATTCTCTGAATTTTGACACTCGGTCATCGCCTATTTCAATTTTACCTCTAATGTAGGGGGCCATATCCGCCGCAAGGCACATCTTTTTTCCCTTGAGAGTGAATTTATACTTTTTCTCACTACCCTCATAAACCGGTTTCATAATCATCAAATTGGCACTTTTAATTTTTTGTTTTTTCGTTATCTTATAAATGGTTTCTTTGTGAATAATGCAATCCCCCTTTCGAATATCGTTCACTTTTTCTTCCCTGATCCTCTGTATGGCGAGATTTTTTTCAATCTTGCCGGAGTCCATTGTCAACTTTTGAATCGCTTCTTTTAATACCTGTCGATTAAATTGGCTCGGCTCTTTGTCAACCCTTCGCGATAAAGCATCGACAAAGGGTAAACTTTTAATCCGTGCTTTATTGGCATCCTCGATTCTCTGTCCTAGATCTTCTTGTCCAACGCCTAAAAGCTTTGTGCTTAGCAAATGCTCAACCGCCACACGGCGGTCCCGACCTTCAGGCATTTGTTGAATTTCGTTTAGAAGACCGATCCATTCTTTATCCTCTGCGCGCTCGATTCCTTTTTTATTAATATCGCCAACAAGAGTGAATAAAGTTACAAACCTTTCATTATCGATGCTTGTAACTTCCTCATTGATCATTTTTGGAAATTCTTTTTGAGCTATTTCCATCAAGCCGATATTGGCTCCTGCGCTAAATTCTATAAAAGCCTCGGTTGTTCGGTTTTTCACCAGATTGGAGTCGAACTCTCCTTTTTCATAAGCTTCAAGCAGCTCCGCAGCCACTTCCCTTGCTTTGGATTTGACTGTTTTTTGATCGACTGTAAGTTTTTGATATTTATCGACTTGTATTTTATTTTGCGGATCTGTTGCCCGGGAAGGGGCAAGAGATTTAAGCAGCACTCCACGAATTTTTTTATAGGAGACGCTCTCAGGGTTCATCTGCCTGGCCGCAATATTTTTTAAGTCCCTAAGATCCAGATTTTTATCTTCTCCTCGAAATAATTTC
>SLFE01000093.1 GCA_007124415.1 Waddliaceae bacterium
AGATTTCTCGATCGCATACTCCATCTTGCATCGGATACAGATTTTAGAAATTATTTTACCCATTCATATGTCAGCCTATTTGGTGTGCAAGAATGCGTCGTGGCTCATTTGTCCAATCAAAATGCGGAATCCAACATTCAAGGACCCCGTCTTCCGGACAGAATTCGGCGAAACGCATTCGATAAACTGTTCACTCAGCCGGAAGGCTTCGGGGTAATGTCGCTGGAAAAATACGAGTTCATCAATGTGAAGTCCCTTGGCAGGCAAAACGGAATACTGACAAGCGGCTCTTTGAGCATGGAAATTCTCAATCTGCTTCACAATCAACCCGGCGACGAAATGAGGCCTATGTCCGGAATTACCAATGGCTGGAGCGCACTGTTTCATATCGCCCAAGGTCTGATAAAGCCATCTTGCAGCGATAATATTGAAAGTACCGACATCTTAAAGGCTTGGCGGAGAGCTGCAAGGGGTGCCGATTTTGCCGACCGGCAAGAAATGTGCCTGATGATTGAAAAATTTTTAGATGAATTTAAAACAACCAAAAGTATTGCGGAAAAGCTAAACAACGATGCAAAAAACCACTTAAAAAATCGAAAAGAGGGCGGCGGCGCCTTAATATTTCATGCCTTAAAGTCCTTTTATGAAGGCAACTATTTAACGGAAGAACAATTACGCGAAATCGCCAAACTCACAGAAGATGTCTGGAAGGATTCGGTGCTTTCCAAATATATTAGCTTCATGTGCCAAAACAGCGAGCCGCTCCCCTTCTCATCTGTCTATGCCTCTATATGCTTAGAGATGATGGATCCTTCCGAAAATTCCAGCAAAATAAAAGTCAGGCTGGGCGGAGAATGGGACTCAATAATCTCTCTCGACATGCAAACCGGCCTCTGCGGGATCAATGTGGGCCATCTTCGTAATCTGTTTTCATCTGAACGCTGTGAAATCGAATTGGCAGAAAAACTGCTAAAAAGAAATGCCAATCAGCACGCGGCGCTGATATTCAAGCTGCTCGAAGAGTCAAAGAGAAATGCTAAATCTGTCGAATCGTTTATCGACAGCATGAATGATTGTAAAATGTTTTCTAGCTCTCTCTTCAAAATATTAATAAAACTAATCAAAGCAGGCGACTACTCCCAAGCTTGCGAACTGCTCAAAACAGCTCAATCCAAAGATGCATGGAGCGGATACAGCAACAACAAGGCATTTCTCGATTGTGTCTGGCACATTGCCAACCATTTTATTGAAAATGATCATTTTGACGAAGGTTTCCATCTTTTTTCGACCTTCATAGTCCCCGCAGATATCACCGGTAAAATCAAAGTCAAAGGATTATTCAAATTTTTAACTCCCTTCAAAAACCGCTCCGATAAAATTCCCTGCTTTGAACACACTCTCAATGTATTAAAAAACCTGACATCAGAACAAAACTGCGGCCTCGTCGAGAAGTGCTTGTCGCTATGCCTCCATTGCTTTCAATCGGAGCAAAGAACAGAGTCGCTGGAATTATGGCAATTTGGAAAAGACAATGGACTTTGGAAGGAGCTGGCTGCAAACTGCGAATATCTGAAACTAGCTGCCTATTTAATCAAAGAAAATTACCCGGCACACCAATGCCTGCCACAACTCATTGAGGAATTCCAGCCCGCTTACCGGCTCGCTGCAAAGTCCGATGAATTACAAAGCCTCATCAAAGATGTTCAAAATCTGCAACACTCTTTATTTGAAAAAAAAATATCAAATAAACAAATCGATGAAGCCTTGGCAATGCTCAAAAAAGTCACTATTAACGACCCCTTCAAATGGATCGCTTCATTAGAAGAATTAGTGTTAGAGACGCAAGATGATTCCCCATTTCTGGATCCGAGAGTCGAGCGCCTCTATCAAACGTCAGGCAAATCACCCTTAAATCCGGCTTTAGAACTCGCGCGGAAAACAGGTAAATTTAATCAGACCCTTGCCCATGCCCTGCAAACAGGGCACAGCCTCGACGAACATCAGGAAAAAGAACTGATCTCATTGATTGTGAAAAATGAATTTCAAATCGGCTATGAATGCCGTCGTCATATGCCTGATAAACTCATCATATTATACTACAAATGCATCGAAAGCCTTACCATGAAGGAGATTCTGAAAGGCGAAACTTTTTTTGAGCATCTATTTGTTTCCAAGCATTTCAATAAATACAAGTCCGTTCCTCGATTACTCATTAGATTGTCAGAAGGCAATTTGCCAAAAGATGCCGACAAAGCGCTTCATTGGTTGGACATATACCTGCAAAATTGCAAAGGGACCAATCGTCAAGCAGACAAGGCCATTATAAATATCATTAGGCGCTTGTTAAAATCACAAGATGATCGGATTAACAATATAACAGAGAAACTCCTTCAAAAGCTTAGAGACAATAGAACCCCTCCGGCCTCATGTTACCGTTGGTTTCTTCATGAATTGCGCTCATCCGAGATCAGGCTGAAAGATTCCGAACTGCTCAGTTTGATTAAGATAGCGCGAATCACGCGCGAGACCGGCGATGCTGTCTGGACCTATCTTGCCAAGCTGGCGACCCTTCAACAAGACAGCAAAATTAAACAGGCATGTTGGAGAGCCTTCATCGACGTCATTAAGCCATCCCGGGATCGATTCCCTTTTGAATCCGGCGAGCCTTTATTGTATCTAAGTTTTTGCAGCGCTGCAGCTGAACAGGCCGAGATTTTAACCATGCTCAAGCATTTCGGAAAAATGAGAGCCGGGATCGACAAGCCGTCTGTTCTCATTATGAACGGTTACATGGCCCTTTTAACAAAAGGTTATGAGCAGTTCACCCATGTCATGGCACCGGAGCACAAAGCCGAATTTGCCAAAGAAGTTTGGAAGGGCTATACGGCAATCCAAGACCTTGTTGAAAAAAACGAACAATTGCCTGTTTCTGCCGATATTCGCCTGCTCCATTTTTTCGGGCTCTATCTAATAGGCGAAGAAAAATACTTCTCTGCAGGATTGGATCTATTATCCAGTACTTTATCCTCAAGAGGGAAAAACTCCGATAAATGGAAGAATCTTATAGCCGACGCTCTTGGGCTGGTCATCATCTCGCCATTTATGAAGATCGAAAACAACAGCTCAGAAGAGCTAAAGCGCCGGGAACAAATCGTCACGGACTTGCTGGAAAAAACAGATAAAAATGATTTTCCCTATGAAACAATGGCCGTCCTTTTGGCTTATTATCGTCAGCTCAGTTTATCCCTAGGTTCCCTCTTGGACCGTTCACAGATGCAGCGGGTTGAAATATTGGATCAGCTTCTGCAAAGACTATCTAAAAAGGGCGGACAACTCGGGTATGTCCTCTCAGACATTTCATCGCCTATTTATGCTGATTTGATTGACACCCCCGATGCCAAAATTTTTAACAAATTGGGGCATACTGCCAGATTCCAAAACATCCACATCGCTTTTGGAAACGAAACAACTCTCTTTCAGCGCTTTATGCATCGCCTGATCGATTTCGGAATCGGCCAGCATATCAATCCTGCCCAGAAGGGGATCAAAAACAGCAAAATGAGGAAATGGTTGGGAGAAAATGGAGCCAAGGAACTTGAATGCCATCTTAACCTTATATTGAGCATGCACGACCCTTATAAATGC
>SLFE01000263.1 GCA_007124415.1 Waddliaceae bacterium
CCCCACAGTGGGATAATTACGGCGAAAACCAAGCCATGTCCTCTGGGCAGTCTCGTTGAAGCAGAAACCTGCTGGAAAGCGTGAGCAAGTACAGCCCTTGTGAGTAATCATAAGGAATCTCTTTCGTTAACGTGGGAGAGGATGTCAAATCCCTGATGTTGACCCACTTCCTTCATTAATTTGTTGACTCTTGATGCGTTCGCGTCTAACATAAACGAATTTGCAATGGAGGTTGATCATGAACATTGTTAGTTACAATATGCTTCATGAAAACAATAAAGTTAATGAAATTATAGCCAGGCTTAAGAAGACGCAATTTTCAATTTGCTGCCTTCAAGGGGTGTCTCCAGCGGCTTATGAAAAACTTGGCAGGGTCTTTAAATGCGCTGGATTTGAAGCTCATCAAAACGATGATGTCGAGCATGGTGTCGCCATTCTTTATGGCCCTAAGGTAGTCAAATGTTCGGACCCGCCTAAGTTTAAATACCCTCTCAATTGGCGGAGAAGTAAGGTTTGCTGCGATTTCATAGTTTCCGACAAAATTCTGAGGGTCATGTCCATTTATTTTGATCAGGACGGTCCGGCAGAACTCGACTTAAGAAAGTATAATCAACCCAAGCTGCAAAGCCTTCAAGAAATTATTTATTACAACATATCGCTCAATTATAAGGCCGCCGGCAAAATTGACGCTTTGGTCATTGCAGGGGATATCAATGAAGGTGTCGACGCTGTTAAGCTGCGGTCAAGTCGTTTTCAATTGCTTCAAGACTTGGGGTACCGAACTGTGTTAAGCAATAAATATCCGCCGGATAAGACCAACTGGATTTTCTGTAAGGATGTTGCTGAAGAAGAGTCGATTTAGCTTTGAGCCTGCGCTGCCCCTTGAGACTGATGAGGGAGGAAATTCGCAGCCTCATTTGTAAAGCATATTGTTAATACTCAGCTTCTGAAGGTTTGGCATATTTGTTAATTTTGTGATATCCGATTGATATCTATCATCTATGCTGCCGTCAAGATGGATTTCTCTGAGTTGGCCAATTCTGGAGATGTCCTTAAGATGAATTCCGATTTCTTGACTTGAATAGATATGTAATACCCTGAGATTCTTTAGACCTTTCAGCATCCGTATATCTAATATAATCAAACAGTCGGTAAGAATAAGCACTTGTATATCGTGAAATAATTGATTGATCACCTCGGCGTGACAGGCCATGAGGGTGGCGTTTTCTAAATCTAATGTTTTTTTTGTGTGAATTTTTCCTTTATTCCGGCTCTTGCTGCAAAGGTAATCAAGAGCTTTGTTCTGCCACGATTCGCATATTGTATCAGCGCTGCTCGATTTGCGAGGATTTGGAGGGAGTTTTTTGCGAATTGCTTCTTCGCTTCTTGAAGTGAACATGACTCGAAAATTGTCCATATCCGCCTCCCTTAAGTGGTTATTCGCGGAGGGCGTGCCGCTCCGCGCTTTGGTTAATTGACTGTGATCTTTTTAATTTTCACATCTTTTTTGGGCTTGTCGGAAGCTGTGGTTTCAAGGTTTTGAATTTTGTCCACTATTTTGTAGCCCTCAGTCACTTCCCCGAAAATGGTATGGCGTCCGTCAAGCCATGGCGTGGAGGCTGTTGTAATAAAAAACTGACTGCCGTTTGTGTTGGGTCCGCGGTTGGCCATGGCAAGGATTCCCGGTTTGTCAAATGAGACATCGGTGGAAAATTCGTCTTTAAATTCATCTCCCCATATCGATTCGCCTCCGGTGCCGTTGCCTAAGGGGTCGCCGCCTTGAATCATAAAATCCTTGATGACGCGGTGAAATATTGTTCCATTGTAATAGCCATTCTTGGCGTGGGTGACAAAATTTTCCACAGTCTTGGGGGCTATGCCCGGCATGAGCGTGATTTCAATATTTCCCTCGGTGGTTTCGATTGTGACCACTGGATTTTTTGCCATTTCATTCTCCTTAGCTTGTAAGTTCGTGATTAAAAGTGTTGATAAAATTGCGCTTAATATAACAAACAGTCTCATAATTTCCTCCTTAGAGCAAAGTTCGCTTTTCCATCATAACACGGTCTTTTCTCCATTTCCAGTAACATTTTTTTCGCGGTTGGCATAGATTTTTCTTATATGCTCTGCGACGCGCAGGAGTGATTATGCTGGATACTAACCGTTCTTTTAAGTTGTTCATTATAGGGGTTGTACTAATATTTGCCAGCCTTATTCCTTATTATTGGGGGGTTCATCAAGTTGCGACAAGCACTGTAGTTCGGGCGGCATTGGATATCGGGTCGGGGGCGACCAAGCTCAGAGTGTCCGAAATTGACCTCAAAAATAATAAAATTGTCCGAACCTTGGTAAACCAGCAGATTGCCGTTCCCTATCAGCTGTCGTTGAGTCAAAGCGACGATCACCGTTTTGATGAAGAGATCATGCAAGAAGGGATTGAGGCCATTCAAAAGCTTAAAAAAATCGCAATGGACAACCAGGCAGAAAAAATCGTCGGAATTGCTACGGCCTCGTTTCGCAAAGCGCAAAACGGCGAGGCCTTCGTGAAAAGAATTTTTGAAGAAACGAAAGTTCCGGTGTTCATCGTCGACCAAGAGCTCGAGGGTGAACTTGGCTTCTATGCTGTCGAGGCCACAATACCTGTGGACGAGGAAAGAATGATCGTCTGGGATATAGGGGGAGGCAGCTTGCAGTTCACAGCCCTGGATAAGGAAGGGAATATAGTCGTCTACCGAGGCCACGAAGCGTCCATTCCTTTTCGCCAGTACGTGATGCAAAATATTCAAGGCCGGGATGTGAAAGTGTATGATACGCCCAACCCTTTGACACTTGAAGATATGAGCCAGGCGGAAAAACATGCCAGGGACTTGGCTTCGCGGGTAGACGATGTTTTTAAAGAGAGGCTCAAGGATGAAGAATCGGACATCTACGGTGTCGGAAGCATCTTTAGCCTGGGCATTGAACCCCTTGTGAGAAAAAGCACATTCACGGTTAAAGAATTGACCGAAGCAGTCAGGCCCCTTGCAGGTAAAACCGATGAAGAGCTTGGCGGCGGCGACTTCGCTGATGTTCAGGTAACCAATGCACTTTTAGTCATCGGATTTATGGATGAATTGGAAATCAAGGAGGTTACCGTTGTCGATGTGAATGCTGCTGACGGCGCCTTCTTCATTAAACGCTTCTGGAAACCCCAAGAAGCCCTGATCGAGGAGGCTCAATGAGATTCGATCTCATAGACAATTTTAACAGCCGCCGTCACTTCGACTTCGCCGATCTCGATCGGTGTTTGCGTTTCGGCCAAGGCCATGGGCTGCATCATCCGGACGGGGGAGAAAGCTGTTTCGTCCAAAGTGACATCAAGGATCTCACCGAGCCTGACATCAATCGCGGCTGCGAGGGAATCGGCGTCGGCTTTTGCATGGTCTGCCGCCTGTTCAATGGCCTCGGACCTATAGGCCCGGGTATCCCTCAGGGTGAAGTTGAGCGAACTTATGGCGCTAGCGCCCGCAGTAGTTGCGGTATCGATGATGCTGCCTGCAAGCGTAAGATTGTGCGTTTCGATTATAATCTTATTTGTCGCTCGGTATCCGCTGATCGTGGGGACCCAATCGGCAGTAGGGTGGGCCGGGCGCTGGGTCATGACAGGGCGGATATCGAAAGAGCCGGTTTGGATGTCTCCTTCCTCGCTCAGGATTTTTTTAAGGGAATCGACAACGTGGTTCATTTTTTCGCTGTTTTCACTGAGCGCTTCTCTGGCAGATTCGCCGTCGGTGATAACGCTTATGGAAACGGTCAGTTTATCGGCCGGTTTGCGGAGGTGGGCGAATCCCTGGACTGTCAGTCTGGATTCATCGGCAAAAATGGCAAGGGGGGCGCTGAGAAAGATGGCAAGAAGCAGAAAGGATATGGTTTTCGGCATTGTTCCTCCACAATTTATAATCTTGATTAAAGGAGATTTATCATGGAAAGTAAAGGTTTTTCTGTAGGGGAAATGGTAAAAAAGGGCTGGCGCCTTATGCGCCGCCATACTGCATTCTTTGTCGGATTTCTGCTGGTTTACTTTATCTTGTCGGCAATACCTCATGCCATTGTCGCAGTTTTTCCTGATTTGAATGAATGGTTGCTGATAGCGATCGGCCTGGTGGTTTTCGTTTTGACCCTTGTGGTCTGGATCGGATTTTTGAAAGCAGCCTTAAAAGTTGTTGACGGTAAAAGACCTACTTATAAAGACTTGTTCAGCAGTTTTCCCATAGTCGTTCAATTCTTTATTGCCTGGATCATTTATTCCCTGGTAGTCATAGTCGGGTTTATCTTGCTGGTTTTTCCCGCAGCCATATGGGGATCGCGCTACTTTTTATGGCCTTTTGTCATGATAGACAAAGGAACGGGGCCTATAGAGTCACTGGCCTTAAGCGGTAAAATGACAATGGGAGTTAAATGGGATGTTTTCATGGTCATTATCGCCACTTGGCTTGTTATGCTGCTTGGGCTTATGGTAATCTTTGTGGGTTGGTTTTTCGCCCTTCCGGTTGCAGTGCTTGCCCAGGTATCGATGTATAGAATGCTTGAATCACAGTATAAAAACGTGTAAACTATGGGTGCTTGCGGGCCGGTATAACCCGGTCCGCCTGTTACTCACTATGGATGCACCGCTTAAAATTGAAAACCTGACAAAAGATTATGGCCACCTCCGCGCTGTCGACGACGTTAGTTTCGATATAAAGGAAGGCGAGATATTCGGCCTTTTGGGGCCTAACGGCGCAGGTAAAACTTCCATCATTTCCATCATCACTACTCTCGAAGAGCCCACGAGCGGCTCTGCCTCGGTTTTCGGCTATGATGTGGCCAAACAACCGAAAGAAGCTAAATATTTGACAGGCTGCGTCCCGCAGGAGCTGGTTCATCACGGTTTCTTTTCTTTAGAGGAAGTTTTAGCCATCCATTCAGGCTATTACGGCCGGTGGAACAATCAGGAGCGGATCGAATATCTAATTGAAAAGCTCGACCTTAAGAGGCATCGGAAAAAACGGGTTAAGGAGCTTAGCGGCGGGATGAAGCGCCGCCTTTTAATTGCCAAAGCATTGGTGCATGAGCCGAAGCTTCTCTTGCTTGACGAACCTACGGCGGGCGTTGATATCGAATTGAGAGCGACTCTTTGGGACTTTTGCAGAGAGCTGCAAAAGACAGGTGTGTCGATATTGCTAACCACCCATTATCTGGAAGAGGCCGAAGCGTTGTGCGACAGGGTGCTTTTCTTGGACCACGGCAAGCTTAAGCTTCTTGGCGAGCCTAAGCAGCTGATTAATGAGTTGACCGAGCGGGAGGTAGTGATGATATTGAAAGATCCCGTCCCACCTGTTCAGCACCCTCATCTTATCAGTCAAACGGATCATCAACTCATTTTCCGATTCGCCTCGTCAAAGAGCATGGGCGATCTGATTGCCGAATTGCCTCTTGATATACGGGGAATTCAGGACTTTATCATACGCGAGGGGAAACTAGAGCATGCATTCGAACGGATTATATGTAAAAGTCATGAATATTAAAAGATCGTTCATTCCATTCGGGACTATGTTTTGCCGCGAGGTCAGGCGGTTCATGAGGGTGATTTTTCAAACTATTGCGACTCCTTTGATCAACACAACTCTTTATCTGTTAATATTCGGCGTTAGCATAGGAGCCTACATCGAAACGATCCCGGGAGTTTCTTACCTGGCTTTTTTGATTCCCGGTCTGATTATGATGGGGGCGATCAGAAATTCTTTCGACAATGCCGTTGGATCAATAGTCACTTCTAAATTTGTCGGAGAGCTTGAGGATCTGAAAATGGCTCCTTTGAGTCCGATGCAGATCGTTTTTGCAAACGGACTTGCCGCCACCTTTCGAGGGTTTATTGTGGCGAGCATTACGCTTGCTATCAGCTATGTATTTTACTGGACAAGCGGCGAAGGGCTTTTGATGATCGAGCACCCCTTTATTCTTGTACTCTTTCTCTTTATCGGCTCTATGGCATTCAGCAGTTTGGGCCTGGCCGTTTGCATGCTGTCTAAAAATTTTGAGCAGGTCAATGCTGTCAACACCTTCATTTTGCTTCCGCTCATCTATTTGGGAGGGGTCTTTTTTTCGCTTAAGCAGCTTCATCCTTTTTGGCAGGCGCTCTCGCAATTCAATCCCATGCTTTTGATGGTAAATGGCGTTAGGTACGGCGTTTTGGGTATTTCTGATGTAAACGTCGCCGCGGCTCTTGCCGTCGCGCTTTGTACGTGGTTTTTCTTCTTTCTTTTCGCCCTTTGGAGCTTGAAAAAAGGCTCATATCACCGCTGGTAGGCTTTTCTTTTACCGTATAGATGAATGAATGAGACAAGCGACAGGCTGAAAGCGACGCTCAGCGCCAGCGGAGCTAAGAATGACCCCATCAGTCCTGCGGCTAAAAACCCTGCCGAGCTGGCAGCAAAAACAGGGACTGCGTAGAACCACTGCGTTTTGAAATGATCGACAGGATGGCATTTTGCTCCTGCCGACGACAGAATAGTTGAGTCAGAGAGCAAGGAGATATGATCGCCGAACGCAGCGCCCGAAAGAATGCCTCCAAGAGCCGGCAGAAGAATTGGAATTTGAGCAAGGGTGACGGGCGGTTCCAAGCCTTGCATACTGATAATTGTCGAGGTGATCAGAGGTACAAAGATAGCGATTGTTCCCCAGGCTGTGCCGAGCGAGCCTGCAACGATTGAACTGAGCCAGAAGCAAAAGAGCGGAAGAAGGGCAATTGAGATTGAGCCGGAAATGAGCGAGGATATTTCTTTTCCCAGATTGAGGTCGGTTCTTAATACATCCGAGAGCGTCCAGGCCAGAACAATTATCAATACGCTTTGGTATCCGCTTATGATACTTCCCGATATGATCTGCAGCGACCTTTTGAAGCTGAACCGTTTCGACAGGCGAAAATACACCACGGAAAGGAAAAGGGCGGTTGCCGATGCGGAAAAGAGAACAAAAGAAATTGGCGTTTCCGTTAAAACCTGCCATAAAGACAGGCTTCCTTTGTCCATCAAAAAAATATAGACGCCGACAAACAACGGAAAAAGTAAGATAGGCACGAAAAAATCGGCACTTTTGCCTTTATCGTTGACCGGGTCTAAGCTTGGGGACTTTTCAACGCAACTGTGTTCATAGCGCCTCATGGAGCCTAGAGAAATTCGTGAACGGACAATCAGCCAAAGCGTTGCTATGATAGTCAGCGAGTAGAAGATGTAGGGAAGTGTGAGCAGGTAGATGGAAATAGGATTTTCAATCAGCAAAGTTCCCGATTCTACTTTTGAATGAACTCCGTTGTTGTTTAAAAGTCCTATGATCAAGGCAGCGAAGCAAGAAAATGGACAAATCGCAACAAGGGGCCCTGACATTGAGTCGGCAAGCAGGGCGGTTTTCACTCTAGGGGTATTAAAACGGTCTAAAATAGGCCTCATGATAGAGCTGACGGTGATGCTGCTTAAGCAGCCGTCGATGAATAAACTATGGGAAAGAAGGAGGGAAGTCGTCTCGGCTCTGCGGGCATTCTTGATGCGGCTGCTCGTTAGTTTCACTAGAGCCTTGATCCCGTCTGCTTGCTTCACCAGCGTAAACAAGGCGCCCGAGGCAAAAATAAAACCCACAATAAAAAGCTTATTGGTACAAGTGAACGATTCCCATGAAGTCCACTTGTCTGTCTCGCAGTTCATAAAGATTCGTTCAGCAATTAGAACCGCAGCAGGCCAAAGCGAAGCTGACGTTGCGATTAAGGCCGCGATGACAAGGCCGATAGACATTGAAAGGGCAATTCTGTGCGTCAAAACGCCTAAAACAAAAACAACGAGGACGGGCAGAAATGGCAGAATGGTTTCCATAATTTCATAAAATCATAAAATAGAATAATTTAGTAAAAATAAAGTATTATGTTCATAAATATTTTAAATAGAGTAAAATAGTGATAAAGGGAGATTGATTATGGAAAACCGCCGATTGAATTGGCTTGTTACACTTATTTTATCGATCGTGTTCGGGACTCTGGGCGTCGATCGTTTTATGATGGGTCATATATGGCTTGGCGTCCTTAAGCTTGTGACTTTCGGAGGATTCGGTATATGGTGGATCGTCGATATTATTCTCATCGCCACCAAGTATCCGTTCTCAGGAGTCATTTGGGTCGACACAACAACTTAATTGTTAATTGGAGTCGCAAACAAGGTTTGATTGTTGTAGCTGTGCAGCTTGACGTCGACTAGTTTGCCGATATCATCCTTTGATCCGGGAAAGACGACATTTTTCCAGCAACGCGTTCGCCCTTTGACTAAATTGGGGTCTTTTGTCGTTGCCGCTTCGACTAGAACCTCGGCGGTCTCGCCCAGCATTTGCTGCCTTTGCTTGGCATAGATTCCCTCCTGCAGCTCCATAAGCCTGTGAAGCCTCTCTTGCTTCACCTCTTCGGGCACATCGTCTTTCCACCGCATAGCCGGAGTCCCTTTGCGCGCGCTGTAGGCGAACAGAAAGGCTACAGAATATTCGATCTCCTTCAAGGCGTCGTAGGTCATCTGAAACTCTTCTTCTGTTTCCGTGGGAAACCCGACGATAATATCGGTGCCTAGCGCAACATTGGGAACAATCTTCCTGAACATCGCGATCTTTTCCATGTACTGTTCGTACGTGTAGATGCGGTGCATCTTGCGGAGGATGCGGCTAGAGCCCGCCTGAATAGGAAAATGGACGAACTCGCATAGCGAATCGAGGTCGCGGACAGCTTCCATGAGCTCTCTGGTGATGTCGACCGGGTGGCTTGTCATAAAGCGGATGCGATCTATCCCTTCGATTTTGTCTATGCGGTATAGCAAATCGTGGAAAAGACAGCCCATGTCAGGCTTGTCTTTGCCGTAGCTGTTGACGTTTTGTCCAAGGAGGGTCACTTCGCGATAGCCCTGATCGGCCAGGATTTTGCACTCGTTCACGATATCGAGGCAGTCCCTCGACACTTCGGGTCCGCGCGTGTAGGGCACTACGCAATAGGTGCAGTATTTATCGCAGCCGCGTATGATCGAGACGTATGCTTTGACCTTATCGTCCCTTTTGGCTTTGGTGTAATCGAGTTCGAATGTAAATTGGTCGTCTGTTTTAAATGCCTGTTTTCCTGTGGCGATCACTTCGTCCAGCACATAATCCAAATCGTGTATGTTATTTGTCCCGAGGACAAAGTCGATGTGGGGGAGTTTGCGAAACAACGAATCCTTTTTTGCGTTAGCCATGCAGCCGGTGACGCCGATTAGGGCCTTTTTTTCTTTTTTTCTGCCAAGCTGGCCGATTTTTCCCATGACCTTCCGTTCCGCAAGGTCTCTTATCGAACAAGTATTATAAATGAGCAGATCGGCCTCATTTTCTACAAGTGTTCTCGTCAGACCGCGGTTTTCGAGCGTGCCCACCATGATTTCGGTGTCGAGCTCGTTCATCTGGCACCCATAGGTGCGTATATAAAATGTTTTTGGATTTTTTTGTGCCTGTTCCATAGATTAATCTAGGATAAACGATCGCAAAGTTTAAGAAAAGAGGATTTTTTTCTTGGCAAAAAGGTCTTAAAACGTTAATATATGAGCTTAAACCGGCAAAAAAATTAAGGTAAACCGACAATGAAACATCATAACAAAGCGAAAATTCAAAAAACTTTTATAAAGCGCAAAGAGGACGTCGCACGCAAGTGGTTTATACTCGATGCGTCCGGCAAAACGCTTGGCAGGTTTTGTTCCGAAGTTGCCAATATCCTGCGCGGAAAGCACAATCCCGAGTTCACGCCCCACGTTGATTGCGGCGACGGAGTTGTTGTTATCAATGCGGATCAGATCCGTTTGACAGGGAACAAGGAAGCACAGAAAGTTTATCGCCGGTATACCGGTTATATAGGCGGTTTGCGCGAGACGGATTTTCAAACTCAGATGAAGCGGGATCCGACTTTCGTCATTCGACATGCGGTTAAAGGCATGCTGCCTAAAACGTGCATTGGAAGAAAACAGGCAACCCGGCTCCGCGTCTTTGCTAAAGAAGCTCACGAAATGGCAGCTCAGCAACCGCAAAAAGTTAATATTTAAGGTGGAAGAATGACAAAAAAAGAAGAATCAATTGAAGAATTTGTATCTACGGGCCGTAGAAAAACCGCCGTCGCATCCGTTCGCCTTCGTCCGGGCAACGGCAAAATCGATATTAACTCCCGGGAGTTCAACGACTATTTTCCCAGCGATTTTCAGCGTCAAATCGTATTATCTCCTCTAAGCAAAGTTCAAGGCGAAGGGAAATACGATTTAGTAGTTCGCGTGAAGGGTGGTGGAATTGAAGCCCAAGTGACAGCGATACGCTTGGGGATTTCCAGAGCCCTGGTCTTGGAAGACGAGGAACGACGTCAAATTCTTAAAAGTGAAGGGTTCCTGACTCGCGATCCCCGTAAGAAAGAACGTAAGAAATACGGATTGGCAGGCGCAAGGAAGCGATTCCAGTACTCAAAACGGTAGTATTACTTATTGTATTGAACCCAGGAGAATCTTCAGAGAGATTTATCCTGGGTTTTTTAGTGACGGCGAGCTTTTTGCCTTGTTGGCATAGCCCTCGACTTTATCGGACCTTTTATCAAGAAATTGAACTCTTTCGGCGGCTACTCTAAGCTTGCACCGCTTGTCCCCTTCTTTTGAATACCATACATCAAGTTGCAAACGGCCTTCGATAAGAACAGATGAGGAAACAGTCAAAGCTTCTGTGCACGCTTCTGCCTGCTTGCCCCACACAACGACATCAACAAAACAGGCCTCTTGCTGCTTTTCTCCATTAAGATTAATGTAGTCGCGGTTCAATGCAACCAGAAGGTCGGTGACCGCTACGCCATTAGGAGTTTTTCTGAGCTCAGGCTTTTTAGTAAGACGCCCGGCTATGATTACTTTGTTCAGGGATGCCATAGGATCCTCTAATAGTTAATTATCTCTTTCTAGCCCGACCTTATCAAAAAGTTGTTTAATGACAAACAAAAAATACTTTTAAAACTTATATTTTGTAAATTATTAAAGTTCAGTTGTTAAAATAATATGAAGGGCTTTGATAAATCGGAAAAGAGGGGGGCGAGATTCCACGAACCCTAATATACCCTGCTTTCCGGCAAACAAATGTTGACACGGTTCTTATTTGAAGAGTATAAAGAGGGTAACACGTTGAGAAACTCCGAGGTCTCTATGAACGAGTCAGTCGCGATCGAAGATAAAATTGATGGAAATGTTCTGATCCTCCTTATTAAGGGCAGGCTTGACGCTATTTCTTCAATTGATGTGGAAAAACAAATTTTTGATTTCATTAGCGAGGGCCATCATAACATTATCCTTAATTTTTCTGAAGTCGACTATCTCAGCAGTGTGGGTATGCGGCTGTTGCTCAGAACGACTAAAAAACTTAAAATGCTCTCTGGTAAACTAGTCGTATGCGAAATCAACACGAATGTCATGGATATATTGAAAATGTCGGGGTTTGATCACGTTATTGAATTTGCTAAGACAGAGCAAGATGCTTTGAAGAAATTCTAACACTTGATTATACTCTTATCCAAACCGTTAGAAAAGATAAGATATTCTTGTGAACAGTGGAACTTCTTGCGAAAAAGATATTTTAGAAAGATTGACTTCAGGCGACTCCTTAGTTCGAGAGCAGCCGATTTTTCCCCCAACAAAAGACAGAAGACCTAAAGTTATTGTTTTGGCAGGGCCTACCTGCTGCGGTAAATCCGCGCTCGCTATGATGCTGGCTGAAATAATTTCGGGGGAGATCGTATCCGCTGACTCAATACAGGTATACAGGGGCATGGATATCGGAACAGCCAAGCCCTCGCCGCGCGATAGGATCAAGATTCCCCATCATATGATCGACATTCGCGATGTTTGGGAAGATTTCAACGTTGTCGATTATTATCACGAATCTAAGTTCTGCATTGATAAGATACACGCCGGTGGGAGAATGCCGATCGTCGTGGGAGGGTCCGGGTTCTACATTCATTCGCTCCTCTACGGCCCTCCAAGCGGCCCTCCGTCGGTTCCCGAGGTTAGGCAACGGCTCGAAGAACAGTTCGACAGGCGCGGCGCTGAAGAGATGTTTGAGAGGCTTCGCCAGCTTGATTTGGAGTATTCCAAGACGATTACCTGCCATGATCGGCAAAAAATCATCAGGGCATTGGAAATTATTGAAATAACAGGAACCAAGGTGAGCCAGTTCAGTTGGAAACACCGCATGCTGCCGAAAAATTATGATTTTCGGTGCTGGTTTCTCAATCGCCCGAAAACGACACTCTATCATAGAATAGAAAAAAGGTGCGACAGAATGCTCGCCCATGGTTTGCTTGAGGAAGTTTCAAGGTTGGAGAACATGTCGCTTAGAGAAAATCCATCGGCATCCCAGGCGATCGGTTATAGACAAAGCCTTGATTTTTTAAACGGCAGTCAGGATAAAGAGCATTATTTGGAGTTTGTGGAGGAATTTAAAAAAGCTTCAAGGCGGTATGCTAAAAGACAGCTGACCTGGTTTAGGCGCGAGCCTATGTTTCAGTGGCTTGATTTGGATCTGCACGATCCTGAAACAGCCATAGATCTGATGATCAATGACCTCGATTCCAGGTAATCCAGGCGGCTGAGGCGATGTTTAAAGGAATGATTTGAATGCCTGCTTAGGGGCGTATAGTTTGTTCTTTGCCAAAAATGTCTTTTTGGGTTATATTTGTATTTAACTTTAGTCTAAATTAAATCAAAAATAATGAGATAGCCGATGGACCAAACTGATGATGAAAAATACGATAGCACTTCTTGCTTGGAAGAACCTGAAATAATTAATAATCAGCAAAGCCAGGATAACCGAAAAATGGATGAATCATCAGAAGAACCAAACGCGCCCGAAAAATCTGCTGACGCTCAACCTTCTAAAAAGTCGCCTTATGAAGAATTTCTCAACGAACTTGAAAAGCAGGGGGCTCCCGAGCAGAAAATTTCCCATGTCCTTCAATTTATGGAAAATGCGATATCTCAGGGCGGCTCTCCTTCTTTTAAAAATTTTTGGGACGCCAGAAAACTATGCCTTACTTTTTTTAAAGAAGAAAATCTTTCCTTTTCAGTAC
>SLFE01000097.1 GCA_007124415.1 Waddliaceae bacterium
CCTTGATCTCTTTTTCCAATTCGAGAAATCGGCCGTATGATTGAAGGATGACCTCGCCGAAATCCTCGATAATATTCTGCCTCAGGTGCAGATGCCGAAGGTAGGCCTGCGTCCTGATGCGGCACTTTTCGACCTCTTCCATCAATTTGGCCCGTCCCGCCTTCTTGAGCTTCGGGTTGTCGATCTGAACAAACAGCTCCTCCAAAACGACGTCTTCCTGCCGAAGCAGCTCGCACAATTTGGGAAGCTTTTTCATGAACTCCTGCTTGTTCGACACTTCCTTTTCCGCAATGCACTTGTCGAAACGTTCCTTGCCCTGCACAAGATAGGTGGCGATCGCGATCGCCTCGGATGCCGAATAGCGGAACCGCATGATGATTTTTTCGACCTGCTGCTGCGCCTTTTCGATACGTTTGGAGATCTCGACCTCTTCCTCGCGGCTTAAGAGAGGGACCGAACCCATCTCTTTGAGGTACATTCTCACGGGATCGTCGGGAGTCCCTTCCGCCCTTTTGGGCACGGCCTCGAGCTCTTTGGCCTCTTTCTTTTTTTCTTTCTGGCGATCGACTTCGGACTGATTGAGGATCTGGACGTCCATTCCCGATATGAATATAAGAACCTGGTCGATCAGATCCGGGTTGTCGAACGACATCGGGAGGATGTCGTTGATTTCCTCGTAAGTGATGAAACCCTGTTCTTTGGCGATATGCACCAGCTCGTCGATCTTCTGCTGATGCTGGGGAGTGAAAGCGCTCTTATTATTTGTTTTGTTCATGCTCACAATTGTTTATGGGGTCGAAAAAAAAGCAAGTTCATCTGCTCCAAAGATAAAGCAAAAAAACTTACTTGCGCACAAAAATGTTTCTGCAATTATTGTAGGTAATATCATTGAACATGTCGATGTTTTTGTCAAGTATGCCCTGCTTTTAGTACGTGATGACGTTTTTATACAATAAAAAGAGAAAATTTCATATGATTTTATTGAAAAAAGTTTACCTTCCCAAAGGATTCCTCTATGTCAGTCTTCTCCGAGCTTGAACTCCTCCCCCCCGATCCGATCCTCAGCATACCCCCTATTTTCGCTGCGGACGTCCGGAAAAGCAAAATTAATTTGGGCGTCGGCGCCTATAGGGACGCATCGGGACGCCCATGGGTCTTGTCAAGCGTGAGGAAGGCGGAGAAGGTTCTTTCGGAAAAACAGCTCGACAAGGAATATCTGCCGATCGACGGTGATAAAAACTACCGCCTCCGTTCCTTCGAACTGATTTTCGGGGAAGGCTCCCCCCATTTGGAGCGGGCCTACATAGCCCAGACAGTGGGAGGAACCGGCGCGCTGAGCGTCGGAGGAACGTTTTTAAAAAGGGCAATGCCTGAGTCCGGCCTCTACCTTTCCCGCCCCACTTGGGGCAATCACCGAGGGATATTTTCCCGATGCGGCTATAAAATAGGAGGCTACGATTATTACCACGACTACCGATTCGATTTTGAAAGGATGATGGACTCTCTAAAAGATATCGAGCCGGAAAGCGTCATCGTCCTTCACGGATGCTGCCACAACCCGACCGGCTGCGATCCCGAGCCTGAACAGTGGAAGGAGATGTCGGCAATGATCAAGGACAAAAAGATATTTCCTTTTTTCGACCTGGCCTATCAGGGATTCGGCGATGATCTCGAATCCGACGCCCTGGCAATCCGGATTTTTGCCAATGATAGGCACGAAATGGCCGTCGCCGCCTCCCACTCCAAAAATTTCGGCCTCTACGGAGAAAGGGCAGGGCACCTGACCATTCTGGCCGCAAGCCCCGGCGAGCTGCCCGGAATCGCATCGCATGTTAAAGCGGTAATCAGAAGCCTCTACTCCTCGCCCCCCGCCCACGGCGCCCGCATTGTTGCGGCCATCCTTGAATCGAAAGAACTTGCCGCCGAGTGGAAGGAAGAGCTTGCTGGCATGCAGAACCGCATCTTTGACATGCGGGGGGCTCTTGCCGGCGAATTGTCGGCGCTAGGCAGTCCGGTCGATTTCAGTTTCATCAAAAATCAAAAAGGGCTGTTCACGCTTTTAGGAATCAGTCAGCAGCAGGTTCAGTCGCTCAAAGACGAGCAGGGCCTCTACATGCTCCCGAGCGGAAGGATCAACCTAGCGGGACTGAATGAGGGAAACATTAAAACCGCCGCTAAGGCGATCCGCAGTATATTATGAGAAGCATAACAACCCGATCGATTCTCCTCATCTCCCTTGCCCTCGTCTTTTTGCTCAGCCTGTCAGTTTACTCGTCGCAAAAGCTGCAAGGAATGGCCGCCGCCCTTGCAAAGCCTCTTTGGACAATGTTTCATGCCAGCCGAGGCAATGAAGCGGATGAAAAAATTGCCGAGCTTAAGCTGGAAAACCTCCTGCTCAAAGACCGCTTGTTCCAATACAAGGAACTAATCGGCAACGATCCCGACTCAGACACCACCCCCTTGCTGGCCAGAGTGGTCTACCGCTGTCCAATCTCATGGAACAGCTCGCTTTGGATCAATGTCGGAGAAAAAGACAACGAAGAGTCGGAAAAAAAGCTGATCGCCAAAAACAGCCCCGTGGTTTTGGGAACGTCGCTGATCGGCGTTGTCGAGACTGTTCAAACCGGCCGCTCCCAAGTCAGGCTGATCACCGATCCCGACCTGACCCCTTCGGTAAGGGCGCTTCGCTCGGACGAGTCGGGCAATCCCTTATACCTTGCAAAGGGGGAGCTGCACGGAAGCGCCAAAATCTTTTGGCGCTCGCGCGGCAGCACGCTCATCGGCGAGGGGTTCAACTATGACTATGACGACAACTACGGGCCCGCCAAAGACCTCCGGAGCAATCCCGCCATCCTAAAAGTGGGGGATCTTCTTGTCACAACAGGAATGGACGGTATTTTTCCCGCCGGCCTGCACGTCGCCCGCGTCACGAAAATCCAATCGCTCAGAGAAGGCGACTACTACTACGAGATCGAGGCAATCCCCACCGCCGAGAGCATCGAGGAGCTCTCCCTCGTGCATGTCCTTCCCCCGCTCTGAAAAAAAAATACAGAATCCGATCAACTTATTAGAGGAATAATGAGCTTTATCCACGAAACTGAAATCAAAAAAGAACCCAACCGCAAACAAGATGACCCTCTAACAAAGAAAATTATTGGTGCTGCTATAGAAGTACATCGCAGATTAGGTCCGGGATTGCTTGAGTCAACATATGAAACCTGTCTTTGCTACGAATTAAACCTTTTGGGTTTAGAAGTTGCACGGCAGGTGCCAGTTCCTATTTTTTATCGTGATGTCAAGCTAGACTCAGGTTATCGAATCGACATAATAGTGAAAGAGGAGGTTATAGTGGAGATAAAATCTGTGGCCAGTCTCTTACCTATTCACGAAGCCCAGCTGCTATCTTACCTTAAACATAATGGTGGTGGCAGAGGATTGCTTATCAATTTCAATGTAAAACTCTTAAAAAATGGAATAAAGCGACTGATTGTTTAATTTGCCTCACTCCCTCTCTGTGCACTCTTGTGGGCTCTGTGGTGAAACAAAGAACAAAACCATTGAATTCGACGTTGCTGGATAGATCACCACCGAGAGCACAAGAGCACACTGAGAAAGGAGAGAGGATGAGA
>SLFE01000235.1 GCA_007124415.1 Waddliaceae bacterium
AAACTTTTTAAATTCGTGAGCGTAGACGGGACAGAGCAGCGACCTTATCCCCCCGAACTCTTTCGAGGAATCAATCATTTAACATCTCCTTATGTAAATCTTTTAAAAGCAACACCCATGTTAAATCCCTTGACCAGAATTAGTAAAATTAAATATAGTTATTCTTACAATTAGTTTTACTTATGCTTCCACTAAACCTCATTTATCTGAAATACTTTTCCGACGCCGTTCGTTTCGGCAGCGTTTCAGCATCCGCCAAGCATAATTTTGTCAGCCAGTCCGCCGTCAGCCAAGCCATTTCAAAATTGGAAAACGCCTTAAAAATCGCCCTAATCGAACACCACCCCAACCGCCTCCGCATCACGCACGAAGGACAGAGGGTCTTCGAAAAGAGCCTAAGTCTTTTCGATGAGATCAAATCCCTCGAAGCCTCGCTTCAAACAGAGGAAGGGGCCGGCCAGGTGGACTTTGCCTGCACCCACAGCTTCGCCCTGGCTCTTCTGCCTAAAAAACTCAAAGAAGCCAAAAAGAGATTTCCGAAAATACAGCTTAATTTCCGTTTGGGCCATCCCGGACTGATCATGGACATGCTCAAAAAAGGGCTGATCGATTTTGGAATCGTTCTTGACAACGAAGATTTGTCCGATTTTGAAAGCCGCGAAATATACAGCGGCGAGCACAAGCTCTATATCGCCAAATCGATTAAAAATCCTGATAACCTCCCCTTTATCCTTTCCGAAGAGAGGATGGAAACCAAGCTGCTCAAGCAAGCCTACCGGGAAAAAAAGAAAGAGGAGCTTAAAACCGGCATGGAGGTGTTCAGCTGGGAGGCCATCGCCGGCCTTACCGAAGAGGGGCTCGGCATAGGATTCTTCCCCGACTATATCGCCTATAGAAGACCTAAACTGAAGGAACATCCCCTCAAATTCGGATCATTCCCCTACAAGCTGTTTGCCATCCTTCCCAAAGGACGAGTTATCAATCAAAATATTAAGTCTTTCATCGACTTATTAACTCAATAAAGGTGCGGCATTTGCCTTGGAATTTTTAAGAAACACCTTATCGGATGTGATCTCAAGCGACAGAACGTTTATGCAAAAGCTCACTGAATTAGAAGAAGTCAATCAGATGTCTCACAACGCCTGCTATTTGAAAAACCTGATAGCAAATCGTGTGGGACTTAAGCATCAACCGGTTTTTGACCTTTATACCGGAATGCTTTCAGATGCCTTGATCGACAAAAGCCTCCCGGAAATCCTGCACATTTTTTATAACTATGTAACTCCCCGTTTTTTGATTAAAAAATTGACCGACGCAGTCAATCATAACTTAGAGAATACAAGCCTCTACAATGATCTAAACGCCATTCTTGCAAAAGCAGGGTTAAAGAAAACGAAGTTTGGGAATTAACTGACGATTACACATTCTCATTCACAGAATCGGGAGCCGCAAAAATCCTCAAAGCTCTAGGATATATCACCTCCCCGAATAGATTAGCTTGACAGCAAGCTTAATCTTTACCTAATCCGCTCCAGCTGCTATGATATCCCACTTTGCAGCATGATGAGATGGATTTTTTTTGTTATTCCTTTGTTTTTTTTACCGGTGGCAAGCGCTCATTGGTGCGACACGTACACCTTGCAAACAGGTTTAGAATATCTCCATCAAAATTCATACCCTTCAAATACATCCGCCGCAGGATATGCTTGGCGTGCAGGCTTAATTCATCAAAAGCGGCTTCCTAAGTTCGGTTATACTGACAGGCTTTTTGCCTCATGGGGAATATTGGACGGGGAAGACCTTTTTGATGAAGAGGTGCGCATCAGGTATATGGAGCTTTGCGGAGAGTTTTGGCTGGATTTCTATTACCGCTGCAAGTATGCTTGCTTCTCTCCGCTTATCGGCTACGGCATCCGGCATCACCGTTTTAAAAAGATTCTTCCTTTTGAGCTCCTTCAGGAAGTCAATGACTTCTACATTCCCATCGGGATTTCAATTGAGTGCGATTACCAGGAAAACATATCGCTGGGAGCCCGGTTCAAAATCGAAATGACGACCTACGCCTTGTGGCGCTATGTTCATCCGGTATTCGGAATCAAGTTTTACCATTTGGAAAATAATCCCGCCTATGAGGCAAACGCATGGCTGGCCTGGTATAAATCGGAGCGCCTGGCATTGACTTTTACCGGCTCCTTCCGCACAATAGATTATTGTTTTTCCTCAGACGTACCCTTTGCCCCTGAATCAAAGCGCTTTTATTTTTTCAGTGCCCAAATTGGTGGGAGCTTTAGGTATTGAGACAATAGTTCCCCGGAAACAAAGGAAAATGAAAAAAACGTTATTTTTACTCCTTCTAATCTTAAAATCCTGGGCATCTGCCGATAACCTGGACGAACTGGCAACCCATCCAAGCGAACAAATCCGCCGCAACGTCGAACGGACGCAATACCTAAAAAAAACCATTCCTTCTTTTTCAAAAGCAAGCTTCCATGAAAAACAGGTTCAACTGCTCACAGCCTCGGCAAAAGCTATTGACCAACAAGATGTTTTCAGGCTTGCGGACTACCCGACAGCTGAGGGACGCCCCAATATCCATTTTATTTACGATGCCGAAACCCTTGAAACCTTCGCTGTTTTCAAGAGCGGAGATTTCAGGCTTGCCGAAGTGTTGAGCTGGGAGCTGGGAGGAATTTTCGGTCTTGACGATGTATTTACCCCGTCAATGCCCCTTATTCTTGGCGGTATTCCCGGAGAACTGCAAATTTTTCAAAACGACGATGTCCCTACACAGCTAAGCTATGATGAGGCAATGTACCCTCTTGTTTTGTTCGATTCTTATTTGCAATGCGCTTTGGGAGTTCTGCTCTTTGCCCTCGAAGATATGCATAACGACAACTGCTACTTTCAATATTGCCGGGAAGGGTATATTCGAATGGGCCTGTTCGATACTCTGATGGCTTTTCGTGCGCCCTATTTCAGACCTCTTCATTCCAATTCCGATCATCCTTCATTAATTACCCCCTACAATTGGATTGGATGGGATTTTCCTCAAATCGATCGGAAAGTCAAGGCGAAAACGCAGCAACGACTGCTGGCCCTTGTTAATTCGTGGGAAGAAAGTATCCGCGATGCCCGCCGGTATTTTGAGCTGGGCCTTGCCCCGCTTAATCTATCCGTTTCTGACCAAACGGCCATTTTCAAAAGGGCCGAGCAAATCAGAGCCATAATTTTGCACAATCCCGAAACAACAGCCCGCCTCTGGCATGAAACACTGGTTCCGGAATTTCCCACGGTTGAAAAAAAACTCAAGGAGTCGGCTCCCGCATACAAGGCGACATGGTTGCTTTTCAGACTGCAATGGTGCCCTGCGCGCGTCTATTCAGAATGGATTCTGCCCAAGCGCCGCGACCATCTCAAAATTTGGATCCAAAACTTCCTTCAACAAGCTAATAGGGACGCGCCCTAGACTTAGGCTTCGATTTTTAACCCCTGATTGTGCCCTAATCTCGTCTGACAGTTTTTTAGAAGGTCTAGATATGAATTGATGCGACGTAGCGCAGCTCTTTAGAGCTGGGCAAGGAGTGTCGGTTCATAGATGGGCC
>SLFE01000217.1 GCA_007124415.1 Waddliaceae bacterium
CAGTTTCTATTGATGATATTCAAAGAGCTTTTTGTCGGTTATTCAATAGGGTGGATTATGAGCATTCCGTTTACGATCGTTCAAAACGTCGGCATGATCATCGACCACCAAAGGGGAGGAGCCAGCCTTCAGGTCAACGATCCGACGATCCAGACGCAGTCTTCGCCTATCGGCACCATGTTCAATTTGATCCTTATCTTCGTCTTTTATTTTATCGATGGACCCTTTTATTTTTTGGAAGCGATCAATACCTCCTATGAGCTTCTTCCCCCCGATCGCGTCTTGAGCGCCCGTTTTTTTACCGAAGCTTCGACATTTTGGCAGATTCAAATCCGAATTTTCAACAGGATGATGGTTCTTAGTACCCAGCTTGTGGCCCCTCCGTTGATTACTATATTGATGACAGACATGTTTCTTGGAATCGCCAACCGCCTCGCTCCTCAGGTACAGATCACATTCCTCGGCCTGCCGCTCAAGTCCTTGCTTGCCCTTTTTGTCGTGTATCTTGGTTGGAGGGATTATAACCAGCAGACGATTGTACTTATATTCCAGTGGCTTGATACCTTGAAGAATGCCATCTTTTCGCTATCGCTTTGACCGCGGATTAGATTCACAATCAGAGGTTTGAGAGTTTGCGGATGACCTCTTCCAGGGCGTCGGCAAATGCATCGATTTCTTCCGGCGTGTTGTAAATGGCAAAAGAGGCGCGCGTGGTTTGACCCACCCCGAAACGGGCCATAGCCGGCTGGGCGCAGAGATGGCCGGTGCGGACTGCGATTCCTTTTAGGTCCAGCATTGTTCCGATGTCGAGGGGGTGGACCCCTTTGACGTTGAAGCTGATGATCGCACCTTTTTCAGGGGCGGTTCCCATGATGGAAAGGGCGGGAATTTTCTCAAGCCGCTCGGTGGCGCGGGCGAGGAGGCTCTGTTTGTGAGAGGCGATTGTCTCGATTCCGATCGAATCGATATAGTCTATTGCCGCGCCGAGGCCGATGGCTTGCGCGATTAGCGGGGTGCCCGCTTCGAATTTTAACGGCGGTTTTTGATAAGTTGTTTTATCGAACGTGACTTTTTCTATCATATCCCCGCCCCCTTGCGCCGGAGGAAGCTCGTCTAACAGGTCGTATTTTCCGTAGAGGACGCCGATTCCGGTGGGCCCGTAGATTTTGTGGCCGGAAAAGGCGTAAAAGTCGGCATCGAGATCCTGCACATCGATTTTCATGCCGGGGGCGGCCTGCGCTCCGTCGATTAAGACTTTAGCTCCGGCATCATGGGCCATGCCGATAAGTTTTTTCACAGGGTGGACAGTTCCCAGAGCGTTTGAGACATGGGCCACGGCAACAAGCTTTGTTTTCGGTGAAAGGAGTTTTTGGTACTCTTCGAGATTGAGAACCCCCCGGTCGTCAACGGGGATGATTTTTAATTGAGCTCTGCGCTCTTCGCACATCATTTGCCAGGGGACGATATTGGCATGGTGCTCGATTTCGGAAATGATAATCTCATCGCCCGGCTTTATAAAGGCTTTGCCGAAGGAGTATGCCGCCAGGTTGATCGATCCGGTCGTACCTCTGGTAAAAATGATTTCTTCGGGGCGTTTGGCTTCGATAAATTTTTGCGCTTTGACGCGCGCCTCGTGGTACATCGTTGTCGAGTCTGCGGCAAGCTCGTAGACAGCCCGATGCACAGTACCGTAGTGATCCCGGTAAAAATTGGCGATGGCGTCAATCACAGTCTGCGGCTTTTGCGCAGTGGCTGCCGAGTCGAGGTAGATGAGTGGGCGTCCATGCATTGTTTTTTTCAGCATGGGAAAGTCTTTTGCGTAGTCATTCATGATCAGTGCGTCTTTTTTAACGAGGGAATGCTCAAGGTTTCGATCACTGCCCGACAAAAACCGGAGACGAGCGCATTTTTTGCCGCCTCTTCGGTCATTCCTCGGGTTCGGAGGTAGAAAATTTGCTCCTTGTCGAGCTGGCCGAATGTGGCGCCGTGCGAGGCTCTCACGTCGTCGGCAAAGATTTCGAGGTTCGGTTTGCTTTCCGCTCTGGCTCCCTCGTCGAGAAGGAGATTGGCATTGAGCTGATAAGCCTCTGTTTTTTGCGCGATTTTATGGACGTAAATTTTCCCTTCGAAGCTTGAATGGGAGCTGCCCGAGAGGCAGTTTTTAAATAATTGGTTCGACCGGCAATTAGGGGCATGGTGGACAATATGGATATTGTGGTGCGCCTCTCTTTTGCCCTCCAGACGAGAAAGACCCTGCAGGTGCGTTTCGGCATTTTCTCCTAAAAGGTCGACACGGTAGTCAAAACGGGAAGTTAGGCTTCCCTGCGAGGTTGATGTTGCGTGAAATGCGCTGTCTCTTTTCAGAGCCGCCCTTGTCGCCTCGAGCTGCCAGCCCAAGTCGTTTTCACCGAAAGTCATTTGGCTCATCGAGACTATCGCTCCCTCTTCGATATGGAAGTCGTTCACGTGATTGATAGCATAAGGATTTTGGTGAAGGATCGCGTGGGTCACGGCGAAGTTGGCTTCCGCTTGCGCTCCGATAAATGCCTGAAGCCTTGGCATCGAAAGAGGGGTTTCATTTTCGTTGTCTACAACATTCAAAATCTGAATGGGACGGTTAACGACAGCTTTCGGAGGGATGTAGATGAATGCGGCTCCCTGATGAAGGGCGGCGTTGACGGCTGAAAAAGGGTCGGTTTCTCCTCTTACCGTTTTCATCCAATGATTGGATAAAAAAGTTGAGTACGATCGCAGAGCCCCTTCAAGGGAAAGGACGGATATGCTGCCCGGCAGCGATGCGGTCTGCGAAAGGGCCGGATCAAAGCGGCCGTTTGCAAAGACCAGAACCGAACCTTCGCACTCGGGAAGAATGTAGGGCCTGATGCCGTCTATTGTCAATGCAGACTGAGCGGAAGGGGTCATCTCAAAGGCAAAAAGAGAGCGGAGTTTGACGTATCGGTACACTTCCGTTTTTTTTGTGGGAAGGCCGAGCTGCAGGTAGCGGTCCCAAGCTTTGCGGCGGAGCTTCTTCAAGGGACAGTTATCCGCCAGTTTATGCCGGTCCTTTAAGAGTGTTTCAAAATTTTCACTATTTTGTTTTTGCATAGCCCTTTTCTTCCAGTTGCAGCGCCAGCTCGGGCCCTCCGGATTGAGTGATTTTCCCCTCGACCATCACATGAACGGTATTCGGTTTGATGTGGTCGAGCAGCCTTTGGTAGTGCGTGATTAAAACAAGGCCCATGTCTTTGTTCATCATGGCGTTGACGCCGTCGGCCACAATGCGGAGCGCGTCGATGTCGAGCCCCGAATCGGTCTCGTCGAGTATGGCCAGGTCGGGGCGTAGAACGGCCATTTGCAAAATCTCGTTCCGCTTCTTTTCGCCGCCGGAGAATCCTTCGTTGATATTGCGTTCTTTAAGTTCGGGCTTGATATTCATCATCGCCATTTTTTCGTCGATGAGCTTGTTGAACTCATCATCTGTCAGCTCGGTTTTTCCTTCGGCCTTGAGCTTGAAATTGTAGGCGGTTCTTAAGAAATCGACATTGCTCACGCCCGGGATTTCTATGGGGTACTGAAAGCTCATGAAAAGCCCCGAA
>SLFE01000171.1 GCA_007124415.1 Waddliaceae bacterium
ATAGTCTCTTTTTCTTTCCAATAATGAATGAAATAATCTTTAGCGGCAATGATCGTCCCTTTATGAGAGCATGCGATGCTTATGGCTAATTGCTCGGCTGTAAAGAATTTGATGTTATTCGCATTGATCTCATCGAGAATCCTAAGCGATAAATCAATGCAGTCAAAATCGGCTTTATCGACGGCGAACACGCCGGAATTCCACATGATTTGAGTTTTTGGGACATAAATGCCCTGCCATGTGCGATCGGCGACAGCGCGGCACATATATCCTTGCTTCCGCGAGAGGTCGAAATTGAGCAAGCTTGCCAATCGATGGCGCCATCGATGATAGTTGATTTTTTCGGCAAGCGTGAATTCCGCAGTATGCATGCCGAAAGTTTCCGGCTTGACAGCTTCTATAAAAGGATCCAGCGGTTTCAGAAGAATGACATCGGTGTCTAAAAAGATAAATTTTTCATCGATTTTTTCCGCCGCTAGAATAAGCGCCGATAATTTAATGCGAAACGAATTGCCGTGGGGCCCGCGCCATTCAGTCATTTGATTTTTATTCAGCTCGATAAGATTAATATGATTGTTTAGGTGGGCGAAACGTTCGGGATAGTCGGTCATGACGTGGACCGTAAAGGGAGGAGCGGCAAAGGCAAGCAAACTGCAAATGGCATAGGTGGCCTGAGTGTAATAGGATTGGTCTTTTCCGAAACATACGAATACAAAATTGGTTTGCGCCATCTCTTGCCTCTTTTTCGGAAAATTGTAGCAAAAGGGTAATTATTTGACATTATTTCATTCTGCCTGTAAGTTCTTTGAAAAGTTTTTTAAGGAGGTGTGAAGATGGATCCCGGTGACATTTATATGAATGCGTTTGACAAAGCGCTTCTCAAGGCCGATGCTTACGCCAAATCAAAAGGGTATGACGGCATAACTGTAATCACCGAAGGCAGCAGGGATGCGGCGGCAAAAAGAATCATTTTTTTGTGGTATAGGAGCAAATTTAAAGAAATCGGCGCGACTTATCCCTACTCGGGAAGTTTTATTCAGCTCGCCGATGAATCGGTCACTAAAATAAATATTGAAGTCATTTACAAAAGAATGCTTGAGGAGCTGCAGTGCTTTATCGATCATTCATGATCAAGCGCCCTTTCGTAGGAAGCGAGAATCGTATTGATCACGCCAGAGCGGACCGATGAGTCTTCAAGTTCCAGTATGCCGGCGATAGTCGTGCCTCCGGGAGAGGTGACCTGCCACTTGAGCTCGCTTGGGCTTTTTTCCGACTCTTTCATGTGCGTCAGAGCCCCTTCCCACATTTGCAGGGCGAGCTGCTTGGAAAGAGAGGCGTCGAGTCCCATGGCGACTCCGGCGTCGATCATCGACTCAATGATCACAAAGGCAAAAGCGGGACCGCATCCCGCGAGGGCAGTGAGTCCGGGAATCTTCTCTTCGTCGATCCAGTGGATGAAGCCGAGGGGGGATAGGGCATTGTGAATTTTTTCGCGGGCAGCTTCGGGTATGTTGTCGCTTTTCGCAAGACCGACGACCCCTTTTCCGAAAGCGCAGGCGATATTGGGCATAGCGCGGGCGGCGAGAACCTGGCCGAATAGCTTTTCAAGACCGGCAGTGGTGAGGCCTCCGACAACGCTGACAACAATTTGATCTTCTGTCAGATGCTTGTTCATTTGAGCGGCGGCATTCTCAATATCTTTGGGTTTGACGGCCGCGATGACGAAGTCGGCATCCTTTAAAGCTTTTTCCAGACTTTCAAAATTTTGGGCGTCGATGAGCTCTGCTAGTTTTCCGGCCTTTTCCGAATCGTGGTCGTACAGGGCCACATTATGCTTTTCCGCAAGTTTCTTAGCTATGCTGCCGCCCATGGCGCCGCAGCCGATGACGCAAAATTTCATTTTTATTTCCTCACGTGGTAGTTGCCTTCGACCACCCATTTATAACTGGTCAGCTCTTTTAATCCCATAGGGCCGCGGGCATGGAGCTTTTGCGTGCTGATCGCCACCTCGGCTCCCATGCCGAACTGGCTGCCGTCGGTAAAGCGGGTCGAGGCGTTGACGTAAACGGCTGCCGAGTCGACATCGCTGACGAAACGGTCGGCGCTGTCCTTGTCCGGGGTCAAAATGCCGTCGCTGTGACCGGTACTGTGTGCGGTGATGTGTTCGACGGCCTCGCCCAGATCCTCGACAACCTTGACTCCCAGGATCAAATCGAGCCACTCTGTGCTCCAGTCATCGCCACCGGCTTTTTGTCCCGCTTTTCTCTCCTTTTCACCGGCTAGATTCCATGACTTTTCGTCAAAACGAAACGAGACGCCCGCCTCTTTCAGGCGGCGAATCGCCATCGGCACAAATTCAGCAGCGACAGCTTTATGGATCAGCAAAGTGTCGAGCGAGTTGCAGACTGTAGGACGCTGGGTTTTGGCGTTGAAAACGACTTCGACAGACCGCTCAAGATCAGCTCCTTTGTCGACATAAAGGTGGCAGACGCCGATGCCGCCTGTGATGACCGGTATCGAACTGTTTTCCCTGCAGAATTGATGCAGTTTGGCCCCGCCCCGCGGTATGATCAGGTCGACATATTCGTGCAGGTGCAGAAGCTCTTTGACGAGCGACCTGTCGGGATTGTCGATAAATTGAACGGCCTCAGGAGGGAGTCCTGACCGGCTCAAAGCTTCCCCAATCAGTTTGACTAAGACTTTATTGGTCCTGATCGTTTCCGAGCCGCCGCGGAGTATGGCGCAGTTGCCCGTCTTAATGGCAAGCGATGCCACATCGACAGTGACATTCGGGCGCGACTCGTAAATGACTCCGAGAACCCCGATGGGAACGCGCTGTTTGGTGATCTTTAGACCGTTTTCCAGCTTTTTTTGATCATATTTTTCGCCGATGGGGTCGCCGAGCTCTGCCACCCTTTCGATGTCCGAACAAAGGCCTGAAAGCCTGCCCTGAAGCGAGAGCCTGTCGATCATCGCCTCGCTTAAACCGTTTTTTTCCCCCTCGTCGATATCTTTTTGATTTTCCGACTCGATCAGTTCCTGCTCGGCGTCGATAAGGGAGGCGAGCGCGTGGAGGGCCTCGTTTTTTTGAGCGGTGTTTGCCCTCGATAATATTTTTGCGGCCTTTTTGGCCTTCTGTCCGATTTCTTTCACAATATCACCATGTTATCCCGGTGTATGACTTCCGGTCCAAACGTATAGCCTAAAACTTCTTCGATTTTTTCGGAGTGGGTTTTTTTGATTTTTTCTATTTCGGCGCTGGAGTAATTGGAAATGCCGACTCCGAGCACTTTGCCGTTTTTAGAGATTTGTATCAGCGCGCCCCGATCGAATTTTCCGCCTGTTGCGGTGATGCCGATCGGCAGGAGGCTGGCGCCGCCCGTTTTGAGTTTTTGCGCGGCCCCGGGATCGACGACCACTTTGCCTTTAGACTTTTCCGATAGAAGCCACCTCTTGCGGCTTTCCCGTGTCGATTCTGTCGCGGCGAATCTGGTGCCGGCCATTTCTCCTTTGGCAAGCTTGAGCAAAACATCAGGCACGCTCATCGAAGTGATCTCCGTCGGCGTTCCGCTGTGGGAGGCGAGCTGGGCGGCCTCGATTTTGGTGGCCATACCCCCTGTTCCCAGCTTGGTCGAGGTGTCTTTGGCCGCTTCGACCACTTCATCGTTAATGGTCTTGACGATCGAGATCAGCTTCGCGTCGGGGTTTGTCCTCGGATCTTTGTCGTAGAGCCCTTTTTGATCGGTCAGGATTACGAAGAGGTCGGCGGCGATCATGTTGGCGATGAAGGCTCCTAGATTATCGTTGTCGCCGACAAGGCTTTTTTTGTTGGCGACCGGGTCGTTTTCGTTGCAGATGGGAAGAATGCGATGGTCGAGCATGGCGTGGAGGGTGTCGCGGATGTTGAGGTAGGGCTCCCTGTTGGAAAAATCGCTCCTGGTGAGCAGGATCTGCCCGACGTGGATATCGTAGAGGCCGAAAAGCTCTGTCCAAATTTCCATCAGCCTGACCTGGCCGACCGAGCAAAGCATCTGTTTGGAGGGAACGGATTTGTCCTGTTTGTACTCGGGGATCACTTCCCGTCCCGCAGACAAGGCCCCGGAAGTGACCAGGACGATTTCGACCCCGCGGCCATGAAGCTCAGACACTTGGCGTGCAACTTCGAGCATGGCGGGGCGAGACAAATTCAACGTCCCTTTGGTCAAGGTGCTTGTCCCCAACTTGATGACGATTTTTTTTAGACCTGACATTTTTTTCCCGGTTGACTTATCATCACATTACCAAAACAGAGGAGTTTGCGCCATGATTACCTATGACGATTTTACAAAAGTCGACATTCGGGTCGGAACAATCGTTGAGGCTGAGGAGTTTCCCGAGGCCAGAAGACCCGCTTACAAGCTGAAAGTTGATTTCGGAAGCGAGTTGGGGCTTAAAAAATCTTCGGCCCAGATCACCGAGCATTATGAACCCGGCAATCTGGTAGGCAAGCAAGTGATTGCCGTTGTGAACTTTCCTCCGAAACAGATCGGTCCCGCCCTCTCCGAGGTTTTGGTTTTGGGGCTAAGCGACGGAAACGGTGATATCGTTCTTCTGAGACCGGATCAAAAAGTTCCTAACGGTCATAAAATGCATTAAGTTTGGGGCCGAGTTTGGGGCCGGGCCCTGCATTCTGCATAACTTTTTGCAAGTCAAAGATTGTTAGTTATTTACAATTTTAAATAGGGAGGCCTGAAACAGGAAAATGTATGGTGCATTGTGTAAAAAGTTCTTTAATTATCTGTCACAATCTTCATCGTCGTGCAAGCGACGTTCGACCTCGAAAACATAACTTAAGTTTCCTTTGGTCTCAACGTCATCAAAAGTAAGGCGAATCTAAAGAAAGTTAGAGCCACTTGCAAAATTCCAGCGAAAGCGATTTTTGCAAGTGGCTCGTTAGGCTAAAATTTTCAGGATGCTCCGGCAGAATACCGGCAGGTCTTTGGGCATGCGGCTTGAGACCAGATTCTTGTCGACGACTACCGGCTCGTCCGACCAGTCGGCCCCGGCGTTGATGACATCGTCTTTGATGGCGTGATAGGAGGTGCATTTGCGCCCTTTCAAAATGCCCGCGGAGGCCGGAACCCATCCTGCATGGCAGATAAAGGCGACAAGCTTTCCCTGTTCGTCGAACTTGCGCGTCAGCTCAAGGGCCTTGGGCATGGTCCTGAGTTTGTCAGGGGCGTACCCTCCCGGTATGACGAGGCCGTCGAAGTCGTCCGCCGACATATTCTGGATCGCCACATCGGACTTGCAGGGATAGCCGTTCTTGCCCTCATAGGTTGTATCGGACTCGGGGCCTGCGACATGAACCTTGTAACCTTCTTCGATCAAACGGATGCGCGGATAGTGAAGCTCGAGCTCCTCGTAGAAGTTGTGGACAAAAATTAAGATTTTCTTTTCACCGCTCATAAGATTCATAGTGGCATAACCAAGAATTTATTTACAAAAAAAACGTTTCAAGCGAGGATGGTTGATCAAAAAAGACGGAGGAGCTCATGACACCTATAAATTCGGCAATGCCGCCACTTAAGAGAGCGAGAAGTGCTGAGGGTCCAATCCGGGAGAAGCGGCCGGCCTCGGTGCGGCATGAAGGACCGAAAAAGAAAAAAGTCAAAACAGCGGCGATAGAGCCTGAAAAACTTAGCGACAGAGAAATCAAAAATCTCTCTCCGGTCGATGTCCGCGTTATTTTGTCTGACGTGCGCATTTTAGATCGGGATAAGTTGCGGGTGCTCAAACACGTTTTGATCGATAAAGGGCTGTTGAGTGAATATTTACCTCTTTGCATGATTCATTGCCAAACTGAAGAGCCGGCCCTTTTTTGCCTGGAAAGGAGAAATCGCTTTGCCGGTTCGGCGTCATTGGAGTCGAAGATTTTGACTCTTTTCAAATATCAGCTTTGCCATAACTTTAAAAAAGAATTTGATTACAACGCGCTATATCTGGAATTAATCAAGGTAATAGATACCGAGTATTTCGGGAAAGGCTACCTTCTTCATGAGGCTTGCAGGAAAGGGGTGAAAGATCTTGCCCTATCATGCATTGTACGGCCTAAGGATCTCTTTGAAATTAACGAGGGGGAAGAGAGCGCTCTTTCATTGGCTTTTGTTCATTGCGCAAAAAAAGATTTCAATGCACTGCTCGATAAAATAATAGAATTGTCCTTATGTGGAGATTCTAGTAAGAGCATTAAATTGCCCGAAGGACTAACGGATATCCGGGCAAAAAAAATTGCAGAAATTTTTGCCTCGGATGAATGTGTTAGATCTTTATCTGTATCAAATAAAAAAAAACTCGCAAGCATCCTTTCTCAAGAGGATTTTGAAATAATCTACCTCTGGCTGTTCAGTCATCTTCCAAAAACCAACCGTCGGATTGCCAGTTTGAACCTCGTCGACCGACCTATGCCTGAAAGAGAAAAGGTTTTAAAGGTCATTGGAGAGCGGACAAAAGGATACAAACATCCAAATATGTTGGCGCTTTTCGATAATATGAAAGTCTCATCAATCTCTTTTCTTTTTTGGGCCGATTATTTATACAAAGACAGCTTCTTTTTAAAAAGTAATAAACTTTCATCGAATCGTGATCTCTCCGGTTCGCTTTTGGAAAGGGCGATCGATTTAAACAGGGGGGGATTCTCTCCTCCCTACTTTTTTTTATTGTCCAAGGAGACAAAAATTGAGGTGTTAGGATTGTATTTGAACGCGAAAGGTCTACACTCGAGAAGCTGTGATGTGAATGGAACTTTATTGAACCGCTGTTATTTTTGGGTTGTCGATACCTTTAACGAATGTGGACATTGCAATGAGCTGTGGGATGTCTTGAGGCAAGCAGACGTTTACGCGGTTGAAGATGGCCCAGGTAATCATCACCCGATTCCCAATGAGGCCTGGGTGAACCATCCCAACGAAATATTACTCAGAATTCTCATGTTGCGCTTAAAAGAAGCCACTTTTAAGGAACATAAGGAGATATTGACGAGTTTACCATCAGAATTTTTTGTGAGAATGGTTAATTTCTGCCATTCAAACCCAAGCTCTCTCCCTACTTTGATTTCAGATTGGTGCACTTTTAGTGAAATGGAACTCAAGTCTGGAGGGCGTTGCTTGAACAATTGGGAGTCTCTTCTGAGAATCCTTTTAATTAAATTGGGTTCATTTTCATCAAAGACCAAACAACCGGAATGGGCAGCACTGAAAGCGCGTCTCAATAAGCAAAGAGAGGACAAAGCGTCGCTTGGAATAACAAAAAGCTTGCCCGGAGAATGGCTAAGCGGTCTGGAGGAGCAAGGCTGGAAAAAGGTGCGCCGTTTTGGGCGAACCGAGCTCTTCCAAAAAGGTGATGACGGGCCCTTTATGGCGATTAAGTTTCTAAAAGCTAAGGAAAAGCCGCTCGATTTGTACAGAGAGTACTGGATTACGAAAGTTTTATACGAGCGGGGAGAAAAAATGGGTTTGAAAAGCAAATTTCCACGCCCCTTGCATTTCGTCGAATTTTATGGAGAAATGCCTCCCGAGTATCATGCGGGCTTTGACACCAAACTCAGATACGATCAAGATCCCGGCTATAAAATCTTGGCCTACATATACGAGCCTCAAGAAGACTACCTTCGTTATCTTGATGAGGCAGACGATGATAGCTATAGGAAGGGGCGTGAGGCCGTATTGCACGATCTCTTTTATCTTATGAATGACAATGTGATTATGACCGCGCTTGCCGGATTTTTTCATAACAGTCTACAAAATCGCCCCTATATTCCCTTCCCCTCCCTTTTTTTCGCTTGGGGAGAGAATATGTCCGCCGGACGCGTTGACAACTGGGAAGAGGGGGTCAAGTGGTCCAATGAGAGGGTGTCTGGCCTTGCCGATACTCAGGAGCTTGACTTTGCCGAAGATTTAATAAAGTTTCGTCAATTCCCTAATATTTTTTATTTGGGCAACAAAAAAAGGCCTGAACCCTTAAACATTCTTCTAGCCACATTCATTGCGCAATATTTTTTAGCCGATGAATTGATTCTCGGAAAAAGGGAAAAAGAGGCAGGACGTTTACTTTGGAGGAGCAAGAAAAAAAACGAAATACTTGCCGAAAAGCTGCGGGATGGGGCCCGAATTGCTTTTGAAGCGGCCACGCCGTTTTCCGAAAGAATTTGCAGACGAATCACAAAACAATCGGGAGTACGATATACACTTTGGGCCACGCAGCTAGCTTTTTGGCTGCGCAATGATGAAAAGGGTTATGTGCCACACATACGAAAGGGCAAAATTCCTAAAGGAATTTACCAGGAGGGTGAAGTGATTGTCGGATCAACACGAGAAATGAATAACTGGAAAAAGGATTTTGGATTCAGTCGAAACGGTATCAATAGTGATATCGGTTCCTATAACGGCGTCAATCCGATCAAGGAAGGAGAGATTTCCCGGGTCGTAATGGCCGTTTTGCTCCTTGCTTTTAGAAAGTCGGGAGAGTTTGAAGAAAAATCGTATTGCGCCGGGATCAAATCCATGTTGGACGGCGAGTTTCAAAAGGCAAGAATCCATTTTGAAAGAGCGATCACCTTTCACCCCTACCGCAAAAAAAATTGGCTGATGCTGGCCGATGTTCATCGCCGGCTCGGCAACAACGGCCATGAGAAAGTTTGCCGGCAGCAGGCGGCCGCACTCGTGATTCAACGCGGTTGGGACCGCCGCAAAAGATAACAATTGCGGATTACCAAATCCGTTGATGGTGGATGGTCTCGTAGAGGCCGCGGCCGGTCGGGGCGCGGTAGCCGACGTCGCGGAGCCAGGCCGACAAGGAGTAATTCCACCTTTTGCGGCAGCTGTAGGTGTAGAAGAAGTCGAGCGGCATGCTGATGCCGATCCCTTTGTCAAAGTAGACTTGGCCGTTGACGATGTCGTGGCCGTTGGTGCGGGTGTACCAGCCGTAAAGCTCCAGACCGTTGGAAAAATAGCGGGTGCATTCGTAACGGACGCCGACATCGCGGGCGAGAAACCTGCCGATGCTTACTTTGAACTTTGTCTGCCAGTCGCGCAGATCGTAGTAAAGATCGACGAAATACTGCAGCCCTGTGAAGGGGACGAATGTCGGCTTGAAACCGTCGAATTTCCTGATGGTATTGGTAAATCCGAGTCCCGTCAGCGACCGCTTTTTCAGCAGGGCCGTCTCGAAGCCGACGGCCCAGCAGCTGTTAACGGGGTAGTAGAGGATTTCGGCCGCGGCCCCTACGTAGTTTTGCGTGAAATAACCGAGGGAGAGCCTGCCGAACCAGCCGTAGGAGAGGTTGGCGCTTTTTTGAAAGTACAGCTGGTCGAAAGTGATTCCCCTTTGCTTGTAATAACAAACGATGTCGGTGTGCACATTGATGATCTGAGAGGGGTTCAGCCTGTCGACACCTACAAAGTTTTCCAACTTGGATATGCCGATCCACCCCACTTGGAACTGATAAAAAATATCGAAGGGGAGGTAGCCGCAGGCGCCTGCGCTCAAACCGAGGGCGTATTTAAACTTGCCGGTGGTGCTGCCGAAAAAGGTATGGAATTTTGGCAATAAGCTGAAACAGAAAAGCGGTCTTTCCTGCTTGAAAATTTGCTGGGTGGTGCAGGGATCGGGGATTTTGACCTCGTGGATCGGACTTATCAGGTCGAGTTCGGCATTGCCGATGCAGCGGCGGCCATACATTTTTAGGAAGCAGTTGTGGTAATGGTATTCTTGCACGGGAAAGCCCTCCGCTTCCAAAACGACGACGACTTTGTCGATGTTCGACGGAGTCAGGCTGCCGAGGATGTGGTTCAACCGGCATCTGAGCTGCCTTTCAAAAAGGTAGCGGCAATTATAGACGCTCAGCCTGAGGACTCTTCTGCAGCAGTCGTCGTATGTCAGCTGGGCCCTGAGCAGCACGAAGCCTTGATCAAGCAGCGCGTAAAGAAAGTCCTGCGCAACGACCTCTTCGGGCCTGAGGCAGCCGATGCTTTCGGTATTTCTCGGGGCCACATAAGGGAGAGGGTCGTCGATCTTGGGGAGGAATCCTTGGGTCTTTCCGAAATTATAGTGGGTTGAAAGGGCAAAGGAATACTCTTTGCCGCGGATATAGCTGCCCATCAGGTCGATGACGCCCCATAACCGGTATTTGAATCCGTAGTTGAATTTGGATTTTTGACTGCGGCCTCTGGGATGCGGCTCCCTTTGCGGATTTTTATAATCGATAGAGTCATATTCAACAGTGAGCGAGAGGTTGCGAAAGGGCGTGCACCACGATCTGCCGAACGGATACCAAAGCAGTCCGCCGAACCACTGTTTGATGCGGCCGCTGCCGTATCCGATTGTGAGTTCGGCGTTGAAATTGGGGAGAACTTGAGTGGCGACGACATATTGCGACTCAAAACCTTTTGTCCCCAGAAAATCGTCCCAGCCGATAGAAATGCCCGGAAGGGTGTAGTCGGAATCTTCGGGACGTATGAGCGCAAGTTTAAGGTTGGCCCCCTTGTCGGAAAACTCGCCGAAGCCCAAGTGCCCGAAGACAGGATCGAGGATGCCGCTGAAAATTCGGTAATTCAGGGTGATTTCGAGATTCGAGTAAAGCTGGGCGCGCCCGTTCCAGTTTCTGTATGGCGGGGTTTTGGAAAAGCCGAAGCCGATTTCCCCTTCCTCACCCATTAAAGCCGAAGGCATATTGATCAAGCCCCCCTGCAGAGTGTTGTTGTAGGTGGCGGGGTAGCGGTATTCAATCTGGCGGTTGACTTCCTCGACAATCAACAAGTCCCGCATGAGCTCTTCGTACGACCCTTCTTTTGCACAAAGGATGGCGGAACAAAACGGCAAAAAAACGATTAAAAATAATTTGACCAGCTTCATGAGAACTCTTCAGCATTAGAAGAACGACTCATCAAGCATAACAAACTCGGCGAGTAAAGTCTCTTACTTTTTTGGTTTATTCAAGAGCTTCAACTGCAAAGCGGCGGAGGCCGTCCTGCACAATGGAGACCATCTCCATTTTGGAGGGGCAGACGAATGTCGCGGGACCGAAGTCTTCCGAGGCGACTTCGAGAAGGCCGTATTCTTCCGAAAGGTCGTAATCTTCGGCAACGATCGCATTGACGAGGTGCATGGTGGGAATATTCATGGGCATGACTTTATCGTAAGGATGGGCGATAATGAACGCGCGGTGCTCGCCATGCAGGCTTGTGGTGAAGCTGTATTCGCGGTTTGAATTGTCGAGGTGTCCCGAGAGGTAGGTTCTGCTTGCGGTGTACTTATTGATTCCGAGGCGGAAAAAGTGGAGGAATTCCCTGGAAACGCTTTCGGGAATCACGCAGAATTCATAATCGTAAAAGCCGAGGAACCCATCGGTGTCGACTTTGGTTCCCGTGTAGATGTTTCCGGAAACAAAACGCATTTTTCCTTTCTGCACTCGTCCGGCAATCAGGTTTTCGACAGGAGATCCGGTCCGCACTTTAAAGTAGCCGGTTTGTTCGGGCAGGACGCCGGGCCCGGCAATGCTGATAACCCTTTCGTTAAGATATCTTCCTGTCCGCAAAAGATGTCCGATGCAGGCAGTGCTGTGGGCATCGAGCGTCCAAACGGCGTCTTCGGCATGGGTGATCGGGGAAATAAAGTGAATGTGCACCGATGTGTTGCCGACAGGATGCGGCCCTTCGGTTGTGTGGCGCTCGACATTTTGCGCATCGGTAAAGGCCTTGCATTCGGAGCCGGAGGGGTAGACCAGATGAACGTCGCCGTCGGTCAGTTTGGCCAGGGCGTCCAAGCCGGTTTGAAAGTCGTCTTCATGGCCTTCGACCTGCATTTCGGCAGGTGGGGCAAAAGGCGTTGTGGGCGATGCGTTCACAAATATGCAGCGGGGCGTCTTTTCGGGATCGGCCAGCAGATCGAAAGGACGCTGGCGTATGTGGGGAAAAAGCCCTCCTTCTTTGAGCCTGCTGATGAGTTGGTCGCGGTTGGAAGCTGAGACATCCATAGAGGTGAATTCATGAATTTCTTCGTTTTCGGAAACCTCTATGACTATGTCGATAAGGCGCCTTTTCAATCCGCGCCGCACTTCTTTGATCGCTCCGGCTGCCGGGGAGACGAACAGCCGTCCTTCGCAGCCTTTGTCCTCAACGACTGGCTCGCCGATCTTGACGACCTCTCCGGCCTTTTTCAAAAGGCGGGGCTTGCATTCGTGAAAGGGATCGAAATTCAATGAAATCAGTTGTGGCTTTACTGTTCTGCCGTTTGCCTCAAGCCTGCTGACAGGCCCTTGAGGCTTGCCTTCGATAGGAATATCGAGTCCCTTTTTCGTCTTTATCTCTGCCATAGTATCACAAGTTAATCGATCTCAAGTATTATAATCAACCCTCAAGTAACAAGCGTTATTTCGTTTTAGATTCGCCGAAAAGTATAAATTTGATCCCGACTGCCGCCGCGGCGCCCAGAAAGAACGACGTGGCTCCAATCAAAAATCCCAGGGCGACTCCTAATACGATTACCGCCTTGACCGTGCCTTCTTCTTCAAGATAGTCCTTGAAGTTGCGCAGCCAATGAATGATTGTGTCGGCAAAATAAAAACCACCCACCGCTCCTATGATCACTCCGCCCCAAAACGGTTGAAAGAAAAGAAGCAGGATCCCGATAAATATCGCGATATAGGCGATTGTGTCTTTTGTGTTGGTTTTTGTGAAGTTGTAAACCTTTTGAAGGTTTTTGTCTTTTTTCAATTCTTCAAAGCGGGAGGAAATTTTATCCGTGATCGGTTTTTCTTCACCTTGATTTCCCTTTTTGGGAAATTCTGGTTTTTCTTCCGGTTCAGCCATATGAACACTCCTTAATCCTTAATCATTCTATTCTTATCATAGCACATAGATTATTATTTAAAAAAAAAAATGATTTTACTTTATCTCAATGCAT
>SLFE01000141.1 GCA_007124415.1 Waddliaceae bacterium
ATGGAATGGGAAACCTCCAGGCCATAAGATGAGATTTCATCCTCGACCCATTTTCTTGAAATCCTCTTGTCTCTCCAGGCTTTTTGGAGCGAGGCGTGGCCGATCATCAAAGAGAAGGCGTGATAATTCAGGATCCTTGCCGGTTTTAAAAGGTGGGGATTTTGCTTCAATTTGTCTTTTTCGATTTTGTCGAGATGTTTTCCCATAACAATGAGTTTTCTTAGGAGGGTTTTTCCTTTTTTCGGTATCAGGATTTTGGGCTTCAAATCCGGGCCGTGGTCAAGATAGACGCGCATGATGTCGCTTGCGCTATGGCCTAAATGGTTGATCCAGGGAACGCTGACTATTTTCTGTTCTGTTTTGTCGAGATGGTGCGAGAGGATTTTATTATAGGCGGTCAGAATTGTTTCAGAAAATGTCGGCGACAGCACCAGGGATTCCAGCGATTCTGCAAGAGGGGTAAATTTTTTATTTTGCCCGCAGGACCTCAGGATTTGCAGCACAAATCGATTGAAATCTCCGCCGTTGTCTATGCGGCGCAGGCGCCTGAACTCTCCTTCTTCATGTCCTTCATAAAGAACAAAACCCCCTTCGGCCGATTCTACGAGGGCCCCTATGCTCGGATCATAGATCATTTGTATCGCGCTTGCAAAGCGGCTTTGCAGCTGTTTTTCAAAATCGTGCATCGATTCGCTCGTTAGTTTTTTGGATGAAAGGTGTTTATGAAAGACGGTCATAATGGTTTTAAGAATACAGGATCCGAAAAAGCAGTTGGCTTGAGATTCGGCCATCCCTGCGATCGCGTTGACCCAAACTTTTAGAAGAGGGTTGAAAGTTGCAGAGCCAAATGCGAAGCACCCTTTCTGGTAGAAATCTGCCGCGGTGTTATTTTCTGACGATTCAGCCGCGTGGAGAGCCAGTTTTTCAATGACCTTTTTTGCTGTTGCGGGTCTTCCGATCTCCTCTGAGATCTGCCCTAGGACTTTTTCGGCATCGTCTATTCCCATAATCCGACAGGCGGCCGCCAGACCTGCCGAATCCCAAAGGGAGTTGCCAGAGGTAAATTCGTTGCTCAAGTCCGAATTGCTCATTTTTAAAAGAAAAGGAAAATGCTCGCAAATTCCTGAATCCTGCCGGCTGAGGTGGCTGTATTGGAGTAGGGAGTTGAAATCGTCGATACACCGCTTTAAATGGGATTGCTTCATGTTAATGGCAAGGAAAGCGGCAAAGCAGGAACGTTTTTCTTGCTGCCGCAAATGGGAAAGGAGCGCCGCTGCGACAGTTTGGACGGCGTGGACGCGGGTGATGGGCTCTGAGGGAAGCAGGCCAAGCGCCGCTCTGATAACCGTTGCCGCCGGCGATTGAGGGTTCAAGGGAGGATTTATGGAAGTCAATTGAATTCTTAAATTTTTTGATTTGAGCAGAAGAATCACTGTTTGCGTGAGGCTGACATCGTAACTAAAACTATTTCTATTCCGTTTTATCAAGGCGTCCTTGACATATTCTAAAAGACCGATATTGATATCTGCTTGCTGCGTGATGATGATGGCGGCGATCTCGCGTGGAATGAGGGTGCTTTTTACAAGTCTGGTTGATTGGATGTCGGTCTTTCTATTGTTTTGCAGCGTTTGATCCAGGCGGCTTTCAATCCTGTCCACTTCTCGGGAAAATGATTTTTCAATCCAGGATTCAATATTATCCCATTCTTTTTTGCTCATCATGAGCTTTAATGCCTCGCCTCTCCGGTCTAGGTGCCAAAGCAGCATCCCTAATTTTTGCAGTCCGTTTTCCCTGCCGGCCAAGTAGTCTGCAAAACGTTGAAGGCTAGGGTCAGAGCTCGTATTTCGTATTATTTCAAGCTGTTCTGCAACGAGCTCTTTGCGATTGTAGGAAACATCGGACGGAAGTTGGATCATTTCTCTGAGATTTTCAATTGAATTCGATGATTTGATCTTATGAGTATGCCCTTCCAGGCTCACCCTGGAGCAGAATATGCGATTCAAATCCGATCCGAACGAATCAGATATCTTCCATTCTTTTCCGTGAAGAAGCCCCGTTTTACTCTGATATGGGTGTACTTGAGGAATATACATATCCACTCCCTCTCATGTTTTTTTATTTTGAACAGATTCGGAGCGGGGTAGCATTGAAGATAAGGAGATGTCGCGCGGAGCTAGTTCATTCATCGACTTAAAAATTTACGGACATAAACACTTTTGTTGTATGATCAGGGTGGCTTCGTGGCATGTTCTTACTGCCTCTTCCCAAACTGTGATCGGTGTTTTCTTGTCTGAAAAGTATGTGCTGCTCATCCACATTTTATAAAATAACGGACCCTGCCTTTTGGCCGCGTCTCTGGTCAATTCATAATAGCCCGGTCTGGGATAGATATTGTCGCTGGTAAATTCGGTGGCGTCCCTTGCGTGAAAAGTGTAGGCGATCTTGTAATCGGGATTTTTCTCGGTTAAATAATCGCACCACCATGCGATGACAACCGGGACGAGATCATAGCCTTCCTCTCGATTTCTCATAGCTGAAATATCCTCGATTGGAACTTCCATCGAAATTCCGTTCGTCAAGTCGCGATCAGAACCTGTTAACACGACGTTTAACATTCCTCTTGCCTGATCATCGCAGGGCAGCCCCCACCTCTGACCGGGCTTGAGCGGCACGTCTCTGTTGAATGTTCTTTGAGTACCGACGGCGATAGCCAGGCGCCTGGTTGCCAAGGCTTTTTCGCCGAACGTCCTCTCGGCCGAAGCCGAATCCAGCAAACTTCCGTAGCTATAGATAAGAAGTGTTGCTTTCCCTTCCCGCTCGAGCTCGCTTTCAAGATTGGAATAAGGATACTCATAGACGGGTTTGCTTTGCAGAGCCTCTTTACTTTCCGCAAGAGAGTCTGCAGAAAGACTTGCAAAAACTTTAAAAACAACAATGAATCCTAATAGATATTTCATGGCTATTTATTCTTCTTCAGGGTCTTCAACATTTATATTGTTCACCACAAGCGTCAGCGGCAAGCGGTGAGGCATAAGCAGAAAGCCGGAAACCGTCACTAACTTTCCCTCTTCTTCCGCTTCCTGCAGTTGCTCCTTGAGATTGGCAAGCAGCTCGTAGGCAAGAGGGTTGTTGAATTGCACATACCGCCCCGCTCTAGGGGATGGGGCGCTGGTAAGTTCGAAAGAGGTATTGTCTCCTATTGAAGTGATGTGGGCGCTTTGACCGACAACACTTGCCTCTCCTCGAACCGTGACAAAAATCCCGTGAATGGAAAGGCCGATAAGCCTCATAGGGTCCCTAACTGTTTGATAAGAGAAGCTTTTACCCTCTTTCCAATGGAGAAGCACCTGGCCGGGACTGACGCTGACCTCTTCAACCTGGTCGACATTCTCGAATGAATTTCGAACCAATCGCCTGCAGTTCTCATCGCAAAGAGGATCGCTGAAGGTGACAACGACATCGATGATTTCGGCAGACGATGTGTGCGCCGCAAAACATAAAAGTGCTGAGAACGCGATAATCCAATTCCTGGGGCAAATCATACAGACCTCTCTTTTAGGCACTATAATTTGACGTTACGACCGGTCGATTATATTGTCAATTTAAGTATATAAAACTCTGAAATACAGCGGCATGCGTTGAATATAAGGAATTAGCTTCCATTTTTTTCACTTTATCCCTATAATCAACGGTTTAAATGCTACGAAAGTGGGATATTAGCTCAGTTGGTTAGAGCGCCACGTTGACATCGTGGAGGTCAGCTGTTCGAGTCAGCTATATCCCACCATTTTATTCTATGAAATCCTTGCCATTAAAAGCCTTGAGAGAGGGAGCTGCCCGCCTCCTTGCCGCAGCTGTTCTGCGGATATTTCCCAATACCCGTTTATTGAAGGGAGGGGAGGCTGATCTCGGATTCTATTATGATTTTATTTTCGACCGTCCTCTTGGAGAGGAGGCCTTTCCTCTGATTGAAGAGCATATCAGGGCATTGACCGCCGAGGGAGCGAAAGTTCGCAGCACCACCATGATCAGGGAAAATGCCAAGGAGTTTTTTAAGCATAAAAAACAACCCTTCAAAATAAAAACCCTGGAAAATGAGTCCGAGGAAGTCGAAATCCTTCAGATCGGCGATTTTCACGACGTCTGCCCCCTCCCTCATCCCGACGAATTGGGCGGATTCAGAGCTTTAGAACTTCTCTCAATTGAAAATAGGCATGAAAAGGGGCTTGAAATAACAAGAATCACCGGAACGGTATTTCCCGATCAAAAAGAACTAAAATATTTTTTAAAAAAGCTCAAAACTTTCAAAAGTCATTTAGAAATGGCTCAGGAAAAGAAAATTTTGACGCCTCTGGGGCCATCTTCAGGCGATGGTTGGCTCTTCGGGCCCTTTGTGAGCGGGTTTATCGATATGATGAAGGGGATTTGGAAGGATTTCTGCTTTGATGAAGGGATGGAGGTTGTTTCCAGCCGCGGCTCCGATTTCAGGACCCTTTTGGCCTCGCATGCCGCCTATGCCCGGGCGTCGCAGGCTGACCCCCCGATAAGAATTGCCGAATTTTATCAAAAATTTGAATCCGTCGAAGAACCCCGTCTGTCGGGGCTGCTGCGGGCGGATCGATGCGTGGGCGACGCGCAAAATATTTTTTGCCGCGAGTCGCAAGTTTCTGAAGAATTGAATTCCTCCTTGCATTTCATTAAAAAATGGAATAAAATGCTTTCTATTGAAGGTGAATGGGTCCTGGCATCCTACGGGAAAAAGACCAAAAGATCTTCATATTACTGGGAAAGAGGCAAAGCTTTATTAGTTGAGGCCTTTAAAAATAGCGAATTTTCACAGTCGCTGCCGACCGATTCTGCAGGCCTGGACTTTGAAAGTTTATTTGTAGGGCCTAGGCTTGAATATCACTATATTGACGAGCTGGGGCGCCGGTGGCTGGGTCCGAGCTTGGGAGTTTGGACATCTTTCCCTAAAATGGACAACTTGAATGAAGAGTTGAAGCAAGACCCGCTGTGGATAATCGGATGCTCAATTTTTAGTTCAGTGGAGCGCATTGCGGCGCTGCTTCTGGAAAAGGGTAAGGGAATTGTACCATTTCGGCTGATTCCCGAGCAGATTAGAATTTTCCCTTTGACCGAAGAACAGGCAGGTTATGCGAAAGAAATTGAATCGCAATGCCGATTGCGCGGCTTGCGCGCAAGGATCGATAAGCGGACTGTCCCGCTTTCGGTCAAGGTAGAGAAAATGGAGCGTGATGGAGTTGGCTTTGGACTTTTTATCGGAGACCATGAACAAACAAAAAACAAAGTCAGCGTTCGATCGGGCTATGATCGAAGCGAACAAAAGCTAATCGATTTAAATGTGTTTTTTGCACAAATTGACAAAGACGACGAAGGAAGGTAGCAAAGTTTGAGAACAAATCAGCAAATACGCGTTCCCAAGGTTCGCGTGATTGACAGCGAAGGAAATCAAATTGGAATCATTTCAACAAAAGAAGCCCAAACCATGGCCGAAGAAGCCGGAATGGACCTTGTTGAAATCGTTCCCGACGCAAAGCCTCCGGATTGCAAGATTATCGATTATGGAAAATTTCGATATGACCAAACAAAGCGTGAAAAAGAAAGTAAAAAATCCAGGCATGTGATCAAAGTAAAAGAAATCAAGCTGAAGCCGAACATAGGCACGCATGATTTCGAGACGAAATTAGGGCATGCAAGAAAATTTATCGGCGAAGGAAATAAAGTCAAAGTGACCTGCTCGTTCCGCGGAAGAGAAATGGCTCATACGGAGCTCGGTGAGCAGCTGGTTAAAAAATTCTGCGACGAGCTGAGCGATATCGCGTCATCGGAAGCCCCATTGAAACGAATGGGTCGATTCATGCATGTAGTGCTTGCGCCTTCAGCCGGAAAGAAGAAAAAATAGGGAGACCAATTAAATGCCTAAGATGAAAACAAAAAAGGCTGTTAAGTCGAAATTTAAGTTGACCGGAACCGGAAAGCTTCTCAGAAGACGTCCCGGAAAACGTCACATTTTGACGAAGAAAACATCTAAACGGAAGCGCAAGCTCGGCAAGCCCGCGCTTGTCGCAGATACGCACCTTAAAACATACAAACTTATGATGGGGCAATAACATGGCAAGAGTTACAAATGCCGTTGCACGGCGCCGCAGATTAAAGCGCACTTTTAAGCGAACCAAAGGTTTTTGGGGAGACCGCCGCAATCACATCCGATTAAGCAGGGATGCCGCGATGCGCTCAATGGCTACAAGCTACAGTCATCGCAAAAAGAAAAAAGGCGATTTCCGAAGACTTTGGATCACGCGAATCGGAATTGCTGCTAAGCTTAACGGAATTTCATACAGCAAATTGATCAATGGCCTGAAAAAGGCTAAATGCGATCTGGACAGGAAGATGCTGGCTGATTTGGCCGTATCCGATCCGGCAAGCTTCGCTGCCGTTGCGGAGCGCGCAAAAGCTGTATTGGCTTAATGAAAATCCAACAGACCGGGATATTGCTTTCTCGGTCTTGTCATCTTTTTGTGGTGGGACGTGCAAGATAAAATCAATTCGCTTTTTGAAGAGTTTGAAGAGGAAGTTCAATCCGCATTGACAACCTCGGATGTAGAGGTTCTTGAAGTTAAATACCTCGGCAAAAAAGGGCCTGTCCAGGATTTGATGAAGCTTCTCAAAGATGCCGATCCTTCGGAGCGTCCTGCTCTGGGAAAGGCTATCAATGACCTGAAAGTCAAAATATCGAATACTCTGGAAGAGAAACAGAACTCGTTGCACGCTCGGGAAGAAGAGGAGCGCCTTTCCGAAGAAACGCTCGACGTTTCCATTCCGGGCAGAAGGCGGTATCCCGGGGCCAAGCATCTCGTCACCCGTGTTTTGGACCAGCTGATCGACATACTTGTCGAGATGGGATTTTCGGTTCAATATTCCCCTGAAATCGACTCTCACTTCTACAATTTCACAGCTCTGAACTTCCCCCCGAATCATCCTGCGATGGACATGCAGGACACCTTTTACATTACCGACGATATTCTGCTCAGAACTCATACAACCAATATCCAGGCCAGGTTTATGGAATCCCATGAGCCGCCTATCCGGATCATCTCGCCCGGCCGCTGCTATCGAAACGAGGATGTGAGCGCCAGATCGCACGTGTTCTTTCATCAAATTGACGCTTTTTATGTCGATAAGGGGGTGGCTCTTTCCGACCTGCTTTCGACTATGGACTCATTCCTCAAACGATTATTCGATCCTTCAATAGAGGTTAAGTTTCGGCCTAGCTATTTTCCTTTTGTCGAACCCGGCGTTGAAGTGGATGTCCGCTGCCTTGTTTGCGGAGGGGAAGGGTGTCCGATATGCAAGCATACGGGCTGGCTTGAAATCGCGGGCGCCGGCATGGTCCATCCGGAAGTCTTGAAGAACGGCGGAATCGACCCCGAAGTGTACTCAGGTTTTGCTTGGGGGATCGGCATTGAGCGCCTAGTTATGCTCAAATATGGCATCAAAGATATCCGGATATTTACCGAAAATGATCTCAGGTTCCTCAGGCAGTTTGTCTGATCGGGAACAGATAATCCACGATCAGATGAATAAATTTACTGTATCAAAAAGTGAAGCGGGATTGAGAGTCTTAGACTTTCTTAAAGAAAAGTGCGGACAGACTCTATCCCGAAGAAAAATTAAAGAAGCGGTCGACCTCGGCGGGTGCTTGATCAACGGAAAGATTGAACGGTATGGAAATGTCGTCTTGCGGTCAGGCGATCTTGTTGAGTTGAAAGAGCGGAAGAAAAAACATTTCGCCTTCGATAAACAAAGAATTCTTTTTGAAAATGACGATGTTTTAGCCTACAACAAACCCGCCGGCATGGATTGCGGCGAAGCCAGCTTGGCCATTCTCAGACAATACAACAAAAATTTAGCATTTGTTCACCGTCTTGACAAATGGACGACGGGCGTTTTGCTCCTTTCAAAAAATGAGGGAGCGAAAAAGCATTTGGAACAGCTTTTCAGAAACCGCGAGGTTGAGAAAACATATGCGGCTCTTGTTGTCGGGAAGCTTAAGGCCTCATCCGGAATCATCAAAAACCGGTTGGGAAAATTGCGCGAAGGCCTGTGGGGCGAAGTCAAGGGAGGCCGCCATGCCGAAACGAGGTGGAGGCTCATCAAGCAAAAAAAGGACTTCGCTCTAGTCGAATGCTATCCCATTACAGGACGCACTCATCAAATTCGCGTTCACATGGCCGGCATGGGGCATCCCATTCTCGGCGATGATCGTTATGGGCAGAAGGCGCCGATTAAAGACCAGCCGGAGCATTATCTTCTTCATGCCTACCGCATTAAATTCAATGATATTGAAATCGAAGCCCCTTATCCCGACCCTTTAGAAAAAATTATCTCATAAAGGAGACCCCTCCCTAAAAAATAATCCTCGTCCTTTAGGGCGAGGTTGATTGAGCTTCCTTGAAGAGCCTTGCGGCATAAAGAGCGTCGCGAAGAGGGTTGTGCACTGGAAGCTCATAGAAAAGTCTGGGAAATTTCTTTTCGGAAATTCCTGCAATTTCGATCTGGGATTGGGTGTCGAGGATGGTTGCCGACGCCTTAATCCTGATTCTTCTTAGACACTCATATAAGACATTGGTTTCAATCGGAAACACTCTTTTTCCAATGATGATACTGTCGGGGTACTGCTTAAGGAGCGTTCCAAGTGCGTCAAGGATGTCTTCGGGCGATTTATGGGTTCGGCGGCAGTTATTTGCATAGGGCAGCACATGTCTTTGAACCCAAATTTTGTCGCTTTCCATAACATCATCGTTTAAAGCTTTCTGAGGATCGCAGAGGAAATAGCCTGTTTTCCGGAAGCAATTGTCGATCATAACGGCATAGGCGATCCAAAAAGGTCTTCCATACAATCCCCAGGACTCGACATCGATTGAAATCACAGTCCTTTTTTCTATCATCTTTTTAGGAAGCTTTCCGGCGCAAAGCTTATAAAAAATCTTATTGATTGCCAAAGGAGTATCGTTTTGATTGGAACTGTCGGTAAGAGCTGAAAGATCGTGGATGGGCGTCGGACCTTTAGAGCCACTTGCAAAATTCCAGCAGAAAGCTTTTTGGCTCTTTCACCGACCTTTGCCATGTGTCACAAATCCCCTACTCTTAGGAGTATGTGAATTTGTGACACATGGCAAATTTCGGCAAAATAGCTCAAAAATCAGTTTCGCTGAAATTTTGCAAGTAGCTCTTTAAATTGATTTTTTCTATCCTGCGTGGCGCATTCTCTGAAAAAGCGGGTTAGGTCGGGAAAGACGTGCTGACCGACTAATTTCACGTTTCCGTATTGTTTTTGCAGAGAAAGCCACTTGGTCCAGACTTTCGAGTGAAGCTTTGGGGAATTTATCTGATCGGTTTCCAAGATCTCGCCATTGCATGAAAGGCAATAGGCGAATTGACCGGCTTTAATCTGACAGCTAAGAATCGTAACTGGCTGAAAAAGACCTGATTCTGAAATCATGCGGATAGTTTAAAAGGTAAAGCTTTTAAAATCAGCAAATATTTTTCCTGCAGTGACTTCTCTAATGCACGCGCCCGTTTGGCATGAGCGGAGTTTCGGGCATCGCTTCTCAAATGACACGTTATAAGGGCAGGGCCCCTGAAAGGAGCGGTGGCGAGCGCCGATTGGCCGGTACTTTTGAGCGCTCGAGGGGCCAAAAAGGCTGTAGGTCGGCGTGTTGGTTGTCCCCGCGAGGTGGAGCGGAAGCGAGTCCATTGCGATGACAAGATCGACTTGCGCCATCAGGTTTTGCAGTTCGGGTAGGGAAAGGCGGGGGATTATGGCGCTTCCGGCAGGTGCGGCATTTTGAGCCAGCTCCTTTTCCTGTTCGCTGCCCCAGGAAAATAAAAGGTGGCAGCCTGTGGATTCTTGAATTTTTACAAGGAACTCCGCAAGCGTTTTGGCTGGCAGCTGTTTATTGATCCATCTGGAGCCGGGGCAGACCAAATAATTCGGCCGGTCCGGCTTGATAAAGTTTTGAGGGGATGCCGCCGAATTCAGGACAATTCCGCTGTCTGCGAAAGGTTCGTCATCGTTAAAATAACGTTTCACAAGGTTGAGGTAATCGTCTCTGATGTTGAACCCGGGAGGAGGATTCAAGCGGCGGTTCGTGAATAAAATATTGGGCCGCTCGGCTGCCGTCTTCAGGCCGAAGCCGAGGCGTATTTTCCCCTTTGCCGCCCGGGATAGCAGGCCCGATTTTATGTTGCCCTGCAAATCGACGATGAGATCATAGTCATTTTCTCTTAGGGATGACCGAAACGTCCGGAATTCTCGAAAGGTCTGCTTGGAAAGAGGGGATCGGCGCCAATGTTTTGTGTTCACCTTGATCGCTCTGTCTATGAGGGGGTGGGACTCGACAAGTTCGGCAAAGGGCTCTTCGACCAGCCAGTCGATCGGGCATTCGGGAAATTTGTGTGCGAGATAGGAGACTACAGGGAATGAATGGATGATATCGCCAAGCGACGATGTTTTAACGATCAGGGCCCTATTCAATCCACCCTCCGCCGAAAACCTTCTCTCCCTCATAAAACACGCAAGCCTGGCCGGGTGTGATCGCATGCTGGGCCTCGTCGAATACGACGCGCGCGCGCCGGCCTTCAAGCGGGTAGACAGTCCCTTCGCTTTCGGGGCCGCGGGAGCGGATTCTTATCGTAGTACGGTAGGACTCTCCGGGCTTTCCTTCTTTCACAATCCAATTGACTCCGGAAATCGTGAATTCCCCTTTTTTTACATCATCTTTCGATCCCACGATCACGTCGTTGCTGTCGGCGTCGATTCCGGTCACGTAAAGAGGCTCTCCAAAAGCAATGCCCAGACCCTTCCTTTGCCCGATTGTCACGCTGTGAATCCCTTTGTGCTCCCCGAGAACACGCCCGTCAGCGTGCTTGATGGTTCCCTTTGCCGCTTTGGACTCTTCCGGAAAATGCCGCTCTAAAAACGCGGCGTAGTCGCCGTCGGGGATGAAGCAGATATCCTGGCTTTCGGGTTTTGAGGCTGTCACCAGCTCGTCTTTCCCCGCCATTTTCCTAATGTCTTCTTTTGTGAATTCACCGACGGGAAACAACGTTTTTGAAAGCTGCTCCTGCGTCATGCTGAAGAGAAAGTAGGTTTGGTCCTTTTTGGGATCTTTTCCCCGAAGAAGAAGCCATCTGCCGCTCTCTTCGTCATAGCCGATGCGGGCGTAGTGGCCGGTGCAGACTTTGGAGGCTCCGATCTCCATCGCTTTTTTATAAAGCGTGTCGAATTTCAGTTTTTCGTTGCAGAGGATGCAGGGGCTAGGCGTTCTACCGGCAAAATACTCCTCGGCAAATTTCACCACGACTTTGTTCCAAAATTCCTCTTTGAAATTGATGGCGTAATAGGGCATGCCGAGGGTTTCGGCGACCAGGCGCGCGTCCTCAACCGATTCCGCGCCGCAGCATGATTGCGTGGAACACTCCGTTTCCTCGACCTCAGCACCCTTCCAGAGCCTCATGGTCATTCCCACGCATTCATATCCTTGACTCATCATCAGCGAAGCGCATACAGATGAATCGACGCCGCCTGACATGGCGATGACAAGTTTTTCTTTAGATTGTTGCATAGTCTTTTTCACAAAGTTTGTCAAAGTTGATGTTGGTTTCGACAAGTTGAATCGCCTTGTCCACTTTTGATTTGTCTTCTCTTCGAATTTTAGCCGTGTAAGAGGTGATTTTTTTCATCGCTTCATAGGTATAAAGCGGCGCGTATAAAACTGGAACGTCGGATGCGCGTATTTTTTCCAGAATGTCGGCCTCCGGTTTATGCCGACCTGTTAAAATGATGCCTCCCCGGTAATCCTCCTCCTCATGTTTTTTGAGAAAGGCCAGGATGATATCCCTTCTGCTGGCAGGGGTGATGATAAGCTGGTTGGGGACCATTTCATCCAGATAGGCTTCCAGAGAACAGGCCACAAGCCTTTTGTCCTTAAAATGGCGCAGCTTGTTGCTCGTCCCCGACAGGAGCTCGGTGTCGAAGAGAAAGGCGAAGTCCTGCATTGTTGGGGTGTTGAGAAATTCGCTGTAGGGGACGCAGCCGATTAGGGGAATGCCGAATTTGGCAAGCGCTTTCGGAAAGTAGTTCAGCACCATGTCCCGCTTGTCTTTTAACACTTTATTCAGGATCACGCCCCGGACATTGAGCCCTTTGTTCAGGCACATCTGGATATTGAGGACCAGCTCGTCAAAAGACGACCCTAACCCGCCGGTCGAGATAAGCACAACATCCAATCCCAAATTTGAGGCGACTTCGGCATTGTTCAAATCGATGATCGAGCCGACCCCGACATGACCTGTTCCCTCGACAATCGTATAGTCGTTTTCGCTTGCGATGAGATTGAAAGAACGCGAAATATTTTCTTTCATCTCCCCATGATCAATTCGACGGTCCAAAAACCGGCGCGTGAACCCGGGCGGAACGATAACGGGGCTCATGTCCCGATAGCCGGCCTCGAGGTGAAAAACCTCCTGAAAGAGGAGGACATCCTTGTCCACTTTCAGGTTCTTCTTGATATCGACATGCTGCTGTCCGACAGGCTTGATGAACCCCACTTTGTTAAATCTTTTTTTTAATCCCGAAATGAGGCCGAGGCAGACGGTGGATTTTCCGACATTTTGTCCCGTGGCAGCTATGAAAATCGCCTTTGTCATAAACCTAATTTACCACAAAATCCGATAAAAATCGACATCTTTCGCTTCAGCGCGATAGTCTGTTAAGTTCAACCTCGCCCTCAAGGGCGAGGATTATTTTTTAGGGAGGGGATTGCACCCCTCCCTAAACAAAGGATTTAAAAAACCCCTCCCTAAAGGAAGGGGTC
>SLFE01000262.1 GCA_007124415.1 Waddliaceae bacterium
ATCAAAAAACGGCGATACTCGAATTTATGAAGACAATCTCGGCAGCCTTGGCCGAGCTCGAAGAGGTCATGGCCGAGATCGAAATGGCCGATCTGATGAGAGCTAAAGATGAGATGAAAGGCGAAATCGAACGAATCAAAATAGAACTGAAGTCAAAGCTCAAAGAGATCCAGAAGACGCTCAAAAAAATTAAAAAGGCGAAGAAAAAAGGGGGAATCTTCGGCAAGTTTGGAGATATGGGCAAAGTTTTAGGCCCGATCGTATTGGCGCTCACGGTTATCGCCTTTGTTTCTTTGGCAATCGTCATCATAGCCATATCGATTATAACCGCACCGGTAGGGGGAATTTTTGTCGGCATCATTTTATTGTCATTGCTGCTTGTGACATTTGCCGTCGTTATCACCGCCCTCTCGGTAAGCATGGCGGATAAGGCGGACAAGATGTTTGACACTTTCATGGCAGCAGGCGAGGGAATAGGCCTCAGCGAGGCGGCGACCGCCGGAATTATCGCAGGTATTGTACTCGTCATTGCCATTATCTTCCCATTTCTTGGCGCCCCCTTATTGCTCATAATCGGACCGGAGATGCTGGCAAGGTCGGGAGCTTTTGAAATGGCCGCACAGGAAATAGGCAGCAAGGTGGGGATGGACGAGACCCAGATCATGGAATTTGAAGGCGCGCTTCGAACTATTGGCTTCTTGATCGCCACTTCCGGAGGCATGATCGGATCGCACACCTACTTTGAAGTGTCTAAAGAAGACCAGGAGCGGCTCCTTTCACAAGTCAGCGTCAGTTCAGACAAACGCAACGCCGACAGCGCCTTCAGCCGCGTCGACGCCTACTCAAACATCGGGCAGACCCGAACGCTCAATCAAGCCGCCAGGACAAGCCCCGAGGCGCTCAAAGAGCGGCGCGAAGAGATGCAAAAGATGATCGCTATGCTCACAAAAATCATCGCTCAGCTCAAAGAACTGATGGTCGCTTTAATGTCGGGAGATCCGGGCGCGATCAATGCCGCCATTGAGGGGATGCAGACTCTTGCCGACGAGGGAATGTCCGGTTTTACCTTGAGATCCGACAGCGAGCTGGCTATCGAGCCAATGGTCGGAGCCGGAACCGAAGCCATGACTGCCGCTCTGCCGGCATTTCTCCCCTCGGCAAGAACATTGGAGCAGCAGTATGCCGAGACTCTGCGGGCCAGAGACGACTTGTTTGAAGAAGAGCATGAAGACATAATACGGCCCAACGAGCTGATGGGTTAGTCTATTTAAGCCGCCCCCCCTTGCTTTAAGGAGGGGCTTTTTCTACTAACAAAGGTGATTGAGCCAATGAGTCAAGATGAGTACCGCTACAGCCAGGACGAGATCTGGGAGGTCGAAGAGCCCGAGGCGGCCAAGCTTTCAGAATCCGAGCTTGCCGAAATCGCAAGGCTTCGCGACTCTATGGGCAAGGCAGTCGAGGAGAGGTTCAAGACCGTTCCCTACAGCCCCTTGCTCTCAGCTCCAAAGCCTGCGGCCATTGAAAATAAACAGGCCGTGCCGCCAAAAATCAATATCAAACAAAGCCTCGCCTCCATCGAAGGCCTTGAACTGTTTGCAGAAAGATTTCCGGAAGAGTTTAAAGTAAAAGAAATCCGCAAGCAGGCCCGAAAATCAACCCTCGGCGACGAAAAAGCCGTCCTGCTTATCGTCTGCAGAAAAATGAAAGAGCTCATGCGGCTCTACAACCTAGCCGATGAGGGCGCATTGAAAAAACCTTATCGGAAATTGCGGATCAGGCTGCTCACCGCCTTCTCGTCCAGAGCCAAAATACTCTATAGATTTTGGGTCGCAAGGGCTCTGGAACTGAATCTTCCCGAAGATTTGGCCGAAGAAAGAGCCGCAGACAAAACCTTGCTGGCCTTCGATCCGGAAGAAGGGTTCATCCCTCCCCCGCAGACCGTCAAACGTGTATTTTCCTCAGAGGTTTTCAAATACTTCAAGAATGAAAAAGGACGCGATGCCGCCCGCCGTTTTGAAAAGGAGTTGTCTCTTGCCATTGATACCCTGGAGGCCTTTTCCGATTTTTTTGAAAACATCAAACCGAATACGCAAAGAAAAAAAAACGAACAATCCAAAAAAGACGAAGTTGACCTAAAAGCAAGCTGTCTGAAGTTCGGCTCCTTGTCGGTCCCAGTGCTAGGACTGGCCTCGCCGCTTAAAACCCCTATGCTTCTTGTCCTGGCGCTCGAGGTCATTAAGGCCCTTGCCAATTCCGGCAGCCCTGATACCGAGCAAATTTTGGAATGGATCGGGACGGGGGCCGGCGAAGCGATTCAAAACGACGAATTGTTCTCTCAACTTCCTCCCCGACTTAGCCTTGCCATCAAAATCCTCGGCAAAACCGGATGGATTGAAACCCTCTGCCCCAATGCAGAAATTCAGGAAGCGGTCAAAAAGATCGCCATGGGCATCCCCTCGCTCAAAGCAGTCAAAGGCAAAATTCCGCAAGATTTGAAGCCGGGAGACACGCTGGTTCGACAATTTATCCAAAATCTATTAGGATCACCGTATATTGAGGATTTCAACGAGGTTGATTATGTTGCAAGATCATCTGAAAGAGCTTGAAAGGGAATTGGATGTTGAAATTAGCGGAAAACCCAATGAGCCCGGGGCCTACACGTTCGTTGTAGATCCTGAGTTGGAAGTGGAATTTAAAGACCTTGATGAGGGCATTTTTCTCCTGAGCCAGATATCCGAAGTGCCGCGGAATAACAAAGAAGACCTGTTTGTATCCCTTTCAGAGGCCAATTTGCTGGGCGTAGGGACAAAAGGTTCGGTTTTTGGCTTAACAAAAGATCTTAAATATATCGTCATCAATCACTTAATTGAGCAAGATGTTTCCTACCAAGAATTCCACGATATTCTCGAAGACTTTGTGAATATCGCTAAAATTTATCAAGATGAGATCAAATCCAAAAGTTGATAAGAAAAAATTGCGGCAAACCACCTAATTCCGCCCCCTGCTAAAGAGTATATCAGTTTGAAATTAGGCATGTTACGTACCGGATCCAGTTCCTTTAAAAACCACGCGAACGGCCCGCCAAAATTGGGCGATAAACTCTAATTATTTGACTTTGAATGCCTTAAAATGATTAATGAGCTTGGCATAAGATTTGCTTTATCCTCAAATATGATTGATTATAGTCCTTTAAATGCGATATAATTCGCGTTTAAAGACCCATAAGGAAAATAGAATATTATGACTGCAAGACTTGTCGCTGAAGAAGGTGAATTAAAAGGAATGGTCCTCAATCTTGAGGGTGAGGATGAATGGGTCATTGGCAGAGACCCTGAAGAATCGCAAATCATCCTTGAGGATCCTTCTGTATCACGCAAACATCTAAGACTTAAGACTTCTACGGAAGGGATTCTTGCTGAAAATTTAAGCGAAACCTCTCCCACCTTAGTCAATGACGAGGAAATTGATGATCCAACACTCTTAACGAACGGTGATTCCGTCAAAATCGGCGACGGGTACTTCCGCTTTTACGAAGAAGGGGA
>SLFE01000234.1 GCA_007124415.1 Waddliaceae bacterium
TTACCGCTTGATCAAAGAGGATGGCGACTGGAAAGTCTGGGGAATCCAAATTTTGTTAAACCCTCAGGAGACAAAGCGCAATGAAGATGAAATTAAAAATATCATCAATAGCCAAATTGAGGCTTTGAAAAGCAATGAGCTCTCTAAAGCCTACTACGCCCTTTCCTCCAAAAAGTTCATGAAGGCCGCGTCTTTCGACTCCTTCAAAACGTACGTTGCCAACCACGACGAACTGCGCCACAATAAGAAGACAGTGATCAAAGACATCAAATTCAAACCCGCTTACGCCTCCGCAGTCGTCAATTTACAAGGACCCTCGCGCAACGAGCAGACTTATCTCTATCGTTTGGCAATTGAAAACAATCAGTGGAAGATTCTGAGCATAAAACTGGCCAGCAATAGCAATGAAGTGCGGAAACACCACAATCCCCTCGAAATTTCGAATATTGTGATGGGAACCGAAACCGATCTAGGCGGTCTGGTGACAAACCCAAAACAAGTATTTTCACCTGAAGAACGGGAAATTACAGTCAACGTCGGCATTGAAAAAGGCGCTGAAGGAGACGAAGTCGAAGCAGTGCTTGAGCACGTAAAATCCGACTCAAGCATTCCGGCGGTTTCCGCAGAGCTCGACGCAAACGGCGCATCTGTGGTAATCTATGAGTTCACAGCCCCTGCACAAGGGTGGCCGACAGGACTTTACCGCTTGCATATTTCCACATCTACGGGAGCTGGCGAAACAGTAGAGTTTACCGTAAAAAAACATGAAAATAACAGCCGGAAGCCTAAAGAATCGGAAAATAACAACTCCTAAGGGAGAGAAGACCAGACCCACGCCATCGAAGGTGAGGGAAGCGATTTTTAACATTTGCCAATCGAAAACTATAGATGCCCGTTTTCTGGATTTATTTTCAGGAACGGGCATCATGTCTTTTGAGGCTCTGAGCCGCGGGGCCGTCTCTTCTTTGCTCATCGACAACAGCCGAGAGGCCAAGCGTTGCATACTCCAAAATATCGAGGCCCTTTCCCTGCAAGGACAGGCAGCCTTTCAATTCGGCGATGTCTTAAAGCTTCTTGAAAAAATGGCAGTAAAAAAAGAGTTCGACATTATCTACGCCGACCCCCCCTACGGCAAAGGAATCGGGGAAAAACTGCTTCGCCTCATCGACGGATCACCCCTGCTCGCCCCCGGCGGCCTTCTTTTTATTGAAGAAGGGGATGAGATCGTTTCGGAAAACCTTAAAACTTTGACTCTCGTTGATGTCAGAACCTACGGCAAGTCAAAACTGCATCGCTTCGAACGGATTGCCTGAGTCAGGCAATCCCCTCTCTAGAGTCTTTGATATTATCCCTGATTGCGACCCTAATTAAGATTTTTGGAACTGCTCTTTTGGAACTGCTCCTTGGACACCATGCTCTCGAGGAAATGAAAAAGCACATCAATTGCTTTACGGCGGTGGGAAATGCGGTTTTTCACGTCGTCGGTCAACTCGCCGAATGACTTGTCATAGTCATGCTTGACGAATATCGTGTCGTAGCCAAAGCCGTTGCGCCCCTTCTCTTCTTCTGCGATGTACCCCTCGACGCGGCCTCTGGCCTTTTTCAACACCCCTTCAGGACCGGCTATCACAAGGCTGCACTCAAAATAGGCTTGCCGCTGCACGCCGGATTTTCCTTTAAGCTCCTCTAATAACTTCATCCGGTTCTCCCTGTCGGTCGCGTCGTCTCCGGCGTATCGTCTTGAGTAGACGCCAGGCGCCCCGTCCAGAACAGGAACGACGATGCCCGAATCATCGGCAAGGACGATTTTGCCTAAAGTTTGCGCGGCATGTACAGCCTTCACTTCGGCATTCTCTTCAAATGTTTCCCCTGTTTCTTCTGGAGGGGTGTAATCGGGATAGCTCAACAACGAGTCAATATCCAAACCGGGGATGGGACTCAGCATAATCCGAAATTCACGCATTTTGTGAACGTTGCGACTCGCAAGGACAATTTCCATGAAACCTCTTTATTTCATAAAACTATGAATACCGGCTACTGTGTACGTTTCGTGCCGGAATGTAAACTTGTCTCCCTCTTTCAACCCTTTCAATTCCTGAGCGAGCTTGGATTGGAAAGACAAAACGTTATTCTCGGGATCTGCATCCCAAGGACCCAATATCGTGTAAGTCACTTTATTCCCTTGGGAATTAATCAAATCGGCAACCGTTCCGACCCCTATCTCTTCCGACGGGATGTCTTGTTCAGTAATGATCCTAGCACGATTCAATTGCTCTGACAACATTTTCAACTCGCCCTGCAGGCGGGAACGCTTTTCAAGAGCGAACTTATACTCGGAATTCTCCCTTAAATCGCCCAAGGCCCTGGCTTTTTCAATCTCGCGGGCATTTTCCACAATCTCGACAGTGCCAAGCTTTTCGGTGTATTCCCGGATCTTTCGATACCCCTCTTCCGTCGTCCAGATATATTGCTCGTCCTCCTCCCTGGCTTTAGGCTTATCCGCCGCAATCGACGGATGCACAACTTCGGCAAGCGCCCGCATAATCTTCAGGTCGTGGCTGCTGAAAGTCTGGCATTTAGTCACCAGGAGAAGAAATTCATGAATAAACTCAAGGCTTGAACCTTCAAGAATTTGGCGCGTTACCTGATACCTTTTATTGGTGATAATGTGATACATTTTCTTCACAAGGTCGCGGTACTTTGCCTTTGTTTCGATTTTGTGCAGCAAAACAAGAAATGCCTCTAAAAATTCGCACTGCCCGTCTTTATCGGAAAAAGGGACGCCTGGCGTGGAGACAACCTTTTGAAAGTACCAGACAAACGCCTCAGGGTGTTTGGCCGGATGGTAAAGCAAATCCTCAAGCTTGCGCTCCAGTTCCCTGACGGTATCGGGCTCGGAAAGCTCCTTCAGTATGTAATCGCGCAATTGATTCTGCTGAATACTCAAAAGGCCGTCTAAAAAGATTTCAACCCAGTCCGAGCGGTATTTGCGTATTGAAGCGAGCAATCGTTTTTTAAAGGCTAAAATGTGAATATTTTCAACCACTTCTGAAGGATTTTGCAATGACTCGATTGTTTTTTTCAAAGACTTGCCTTCGACAGACGAATTGAGGAAGTACTCGAAGAAAAGCAGGATCTGAACTTCCTGATCTGTCGTTAAGTCGGGAAGTTTCAACAATTCCAACAACTTTTCCTTAATGGATGCCTTGATATCGTCTTTGCCGAGCATGTTGGGGAAATCCCTGACAAAGTTATAAGTCGCCAAAATGATATCGCCCGCTTTTTTTGCCTGGAAAATCTCTTTATGAAACAACTCTTCGTGCGAAACCTCGGATTTTCTTAAAATAAAAGGATCCTGCAAATTGGAGGGTACTTCAACAATTGTGTCTTTTTTAAGCTTCTGACGGGCGCTTTGCCACCATTTTGTCCAATCCTCTTCGGGTATGATAAGCTCGGCCATCTCATCTTTGATTTCCGATGCGGTTTTCGGACCAAGATCCTTGAGGAGAAGCTTGACAA
>SLFE01000118.1 GCA_007124415.1 Waddliaceae bacterium
GCCTTTAAAAAATCGAAAACTTGAGCTGTCATAATCAAATCAAATTTATTTTGAGTTTTTCCGAAGTATAGGATAGTTCAGCGAAAAACTCCAGGCTTAAACCGCACAAAGGCTTTATCTACCAAAACTGCCGCATCTCCTACGACAAATATTGCCTAAACAGCCAAAGCCGCATTTGGCCAATCACGACATTCGGATCAAGGATATGTGGATTAAAAATTCAGTGTGTGATAGAAAGAAAAACTTATTTTGCGTTTAACCGAGGTATCATGGTTACAGTTACAGTTAAGTATCGGGGAAGTGAAAAAAAATTCTGTTTTACCAAGAGTGTGATCACATTTGGACCGAAATCCTCAAGCGAGGTCGACATTCCCCTGCCTCTGGACGACCTGGAAGTTCCGCATGCGAAAATCATCGAGCTAAACGGCCGCTATACAGTCCACAACCTGGCCAACGACCCCGAGGTGAGATACAATGACCTGCCGTTCGGCAGGCGCACCTTGACATCCGGGGCCGTCTTAAATTTTCATGGTGTAGAAGCGGTTGTGCATAAAGTCGAAAACTTTGCCGAAGCGGCAGCGGCGCCGAGGGAACCTCCGGATTCGATTGACGACGACCTCTCGCTTCTCATGAAAGAGGTCGATTCTCTAAGTGTCTCATGCGAAGATCCCGATGAGAGCCGGGAAAGAGAAAAATCCGGAAAAGGACTTTTACGGGCAGGAGTGTCCGCAGCAATAATTCTTTTGGTGCTCGGTACTGCAGCGCTGACCTTGTGCTTCAGCAGCTACGCAAAAACCGGCGACGAAGAGCTCAAGGCTGCAAGAGGCCTGTCCGATGCGGCGATGGCGCTGTTTTATGCAAAAATCCACAATATCAAACCCCCGAACCGCAATTGGTCCGACCCCAATTTTCTAAAACAAATCCTAGAGGGGATTGTTCCCAAATCCACAAACGAATACTGCAGTATCGACTCTCAAGGAAATTTCACCGACTTCCCCTACATCCTCAGAATCTATACCAATGACGACGCCTCCCGATTCCTGCTGCTTGCCCAGCCCAAGCCAAGCTTCATCAGGTGGTTCCGTCCAAAAAACTCCATAGTTGTCGATTCATCGCAAATGGAGCTGCGCAAACTTAAGGACATCCAGCCGCTCAACCGCATAATCTTCAACACCACAGATTTGAATGCCTCGACCATCAAACGGATCGCCCTGCTTGTCAACGAAGGCCGGCTCATTCCCATTGAAAAGCTCGGGAAAGGCAACTCCGAAGCGCAGTTCAGCCCCCCCGATGAACTAAAAACAGTCGCCCCGGGAGCCCAAAATGTGGTCTATAACGCCCCCCGTTATCACAAAATCACCGAACCCCTGCTGAACGAGGCTCTTGAGGGAAGGATCACAGGCGACTACCTCAAAGACTTAAGCAACATGATGGAAACACCCAACCTCGTACTCTACACAACTGAGGGGGTCAAGACAGCGGTCGAGGCCTATAATAATCTAAGCGGCTACGTCCACCCGGAAAAACTCCTAATCGGCTACTTCACATATAACAATCAAACACACCTTCCCGTAAAAACCGAACTTCTTGCCGCGGGCAGTCAATCAGAAAAGGAAAAACAGATTGCCCTGTCATCCGGACGGCCCGCCGCCAAACCTAATAGCGAGCTTTCCCAAAAAATGGTTCAACTTAAGGAAGAAAGAAAACAAGCGCTGACTCCCCTTGGCATTGAAGTCATCAATCTCATCCGGGACAATAACGAAAAACCCAACAAAAAATTTAATGAGCTGTTAACAAGCCGTTTAAAACAATATCAAGCAGCCGACATCGACCAGCAAAAAAAAATCAGCCAATCCCTGGTCCGCCTCTATAAAGATTATGTTGTCCGCCGCAAAAAACTCACCAAAAAACAGTTCATCGCCAACCTAAAGTCTTCCGGACTGATTGCCGACATAAAAAATTTGAAACCACCGCGCCCCCCTCTCTCTGAAGCCACCGGCAGAGTTCGCGCGCCCCTTCCTGCCAGCGCTCTTCGATGATAATCAGATCGTCCTTCATATTAAATGCCTTTTTGGTTAAAATTACCCTCAAAACCTCTAAGGAAATCCATGAGTTATAAAATTCCTACCGGCCTTTTCGACATCCTTCCCGAAGACCCTAAAGAACTTTGGCGCTGCTCCCATGTCTGGAACTATGTTGAAATGATTATCCGGATGACGGCCAAAGAATTCGGCTTTCAAGAGATACGGACCCCGATTTTTGAGCGGGCGGAGGTTTTTACCAGAAGTTCGGGAGAAAGTTCAGACATTGTTTCAAAGGAAATGTATCTATTTAAAGACAAAGGGGACCGCCTTATGGCCTTAAGGCCTGAAGGGACGGCTCCTGTCATGCGCTCGTTTATCGAAAACAACTTATCCAACCAAGGCGGATTCCATAAGTTTTTTTACATATGCCCGATGTTCCGGTACGACCGCCCCCAGGCAGGACGCTACAGGCAGCATCATCAATTCGGCGTGGAAGCCATTGGCAACCGCTCGCCTGAGCAGGATGCCGAAGTCATCGACCTGCTGCATACCCTGCTTAAGCGCCTTGGACTCGGCAATCTCAACGTGCAAATCAATTGCATCGGAGACAAAGCCGTCAGAGACAAATTTACCGAAAGCTTAAGAGACTACCTAAAACCTCATTTTAATGACCTGTCGGAAGACAGCCAAAAGCGGCTGGAAACCAACCCCCTCCGCATACTCGACTCCAAAAATGAAAAAGATCGGCAAATTGTCGCAAACGCTCCCTCGATCCTCGATTTTATCAGCGAAGAGAGCAAGGGCCATTTCCGCGCGGTTCAGGAGAAGCTCGCCTCCATCGGCATCCCCTTCAACGTCGATCCGCTTCTTGTACGAGGGCTCGATTACTACAACGAGGTTGTCTTTGAAGTCACAACCTCCGATATCGGCGCCCAAAGCAGTTTGGGTGGAGGCGGACGATACGACGGAATGCTGAAAATGATGAAAGGGCCCGACTTGCCCGCTGCCGGATTCGGCTCGGGATTAGAGCGCATTATCCAAACCGTGATCAAACAAGGGGCCTATATACCTGAAAAAGACCGCCCAACCCTCTACGTCATTCCTATAGGCGACGAGGCGACGGACTTCTCGTTCCAGCTGCTTCATTCGCTCAGACAGGAAAGGATCTCCGCGCAAATGGACTTCTCGGGACGTAAAGTGGGAAAAGCGATGCAGTATGCCAACCAGATCGGGGCAAAGTACACCGCCGTTATCGGCGATGAGGAGCTGGAAAGCCACAATGTGGAACTGAAGCATATGGACTCGGGCGAGACGCAAATAACACCGCTCAGATCCCTGCCGAAAATTTTAACCATTGTGGAACGGACGGAATCATTCCTGGCTATGTACGAAGAAATGGACAAGCCGTTCAATGATGAAAATGCCAGCCGGTTTTTTATGAAAAATATCCAAAGATCCCTGGAAAAAACAAAAAATATGA
>SLFE01000139.1 GCA_007124415.1 Waddliaceae bacterium
AAGTGACATGAACGGTTTTGCCCGTTCCGGTCAGTGTGCCGTCCGTTTTATAAATTTGGTAGGCCATAGTGAACGAGGTGGTTCCGATGTGCGAGACATGCACTTTGACTTCGAGGTCGTCCCCGACTCTTAGGGGAGCTAAATAATCGGCTTCGGCATGGACGATGACAAAAACAAAGTTCTCTTTGTTGAAGAGGGTGTCGAAGTCAAGCCCGTCGGACGCCATCAAATCTTCCCAGGCGTCGTGTATAAAGCGGAACTGCCGGGGGAAATAGAGGATGCCTGCCATGTCGGTGTCATGCATCCGGACTTTGTTTTTTGCTGTGAACATGCCATCAATGTACTTAATCTCGGCTTAAAAGAAAAGACGATTGAAATTCCCGAGGGAATAGGCTAGTGTGAGCTCTGATGAAAACTATCAAGTACAGAACGGACGGCAGGCTGGGAATCCTTTCATTGAACCGCCCTGAGGTATTGAATACCTTTAACCGAAAAATGCTTGGTGAAATGCTTGAGGTTTTGGACCGCTTGGAGGGCATCGACGTTTTGATTGTTGTTGGAAAAGGGGATAAGGCTTTTTCCTATGGCGCCGACGTTGCTGAAATGAGCCGAATGAGCGCTCGGGAGGTGGAGGCGTATTCGCGCTTGGGCCACTCCCTTGTTGTAAAGCTTGAAGAGCTTCCGGTGGTCGCCATTGCGGCTGTAGACGGATTTTGCGTGGCCGGGGGGTTGGAAATCGCGATGGGGTGCGACCTCATTTACGCCTCGGAAAGAGCCCATTTTGCCCTTCCCGAGATCAAGCTGGGCTTGATCCCCGGCTGGGGAGGGGATTACCGCCTGTCTCGGGCAGTGGGCAGAAGGAGGGCTAGGGAGCTGATGCTGTTTGGGCGGATGTTTTCGGCCGTTGAAGCTTGCGAGTATGGTTTGGTTGCAGAAGTATTTCCCGAAGAAAGTTTAATGGAAGAGTGTAAAAAGCGTGCTAGCGAACTTCTCGAACACTCCCCTTTTGCAGCAAAGCATCTGAAACGCTCGATTCATGAAGTGGAGGGGGGCGAAACATTTACTGAGAAAAGATTTGCCGAGTGCTTTATCACCAAAGAGGCGCAAAAGAGAATCAAAAAGTATGTTCAAGAGAAGGGCGATGGAAACACTTCAGTACATGAATGAAAACGGAGAGCCGGCAATTGGCAGCACTCCCAATTATAGAGGCACGTGCAAAGTCTACCGGAATTTTGCAAGTTGTTTTTAATCAATCGTTTCTGAGTAAAGATTCCAGTGCAGGCGGTTTAAAAGATCCTGCTCGTTTTGATCTGTCAAGTCGTAGTGAATTCCTTGTTCGCATTGGTCTATGCAATCCAAAACCTCATTGAGAGTATAATACGATGATTTTTTATAATGCTGCCAAGCGTGCTGCCCCATCCTAAAGCCAACGACTCTTTCAGATTTCTCCGAATTTTTCGCTTCTTCTCTTTGGGAGGAGCTCAGCAATTCAAGAAATTGAAGCTCGGGAAATTGCTCGTTTGGAGAGGCCTCCTCGTAATCAATCAACTCCACATTGGCCTTTAGATAAATTCCTTTTTCAAGGGTTGTATAGATCCCATAGGCAAGAGAAGGGTGAATGAAGATCTCTCGAACTTCGCCTTTTTTCATCCCCTTGATGCCATGTGAAAGCCCCGGGATGGTTTCGAACAAATTCAGGAATGCGGGATTTCCTCCCACCCTAGTATCAACTAATGTCTCTCCTTTCGGGGTGTTAATCGTATAGTGAAGCTTGACTTTTGTTTGATGTTTCAACATCGATCCGGAACCTTGACGAATTGTTTGACAGTACAGTTTTGCCGGGTAGAGGCAGCTGACAGATGAATCATGGCTGAGACGTTCGAAAAAGTGTTCTGCTTCATTAAGGTGATTGACAATTTTTGAGAAAGCCCTCACCTTTTCATGATGAATAAGGTCCCTAGCATTGCAATGAGAGAGAGGATTTGAAGTCAAATCTTTCATGCCTTCAATGAAAGCCTGGCGATAGTTTTTTGTTTCATTTTTTAAATTTTCCCAGATGCTTGCTGCAACCAAAAGGGGAAGTTGAGTTCGTTCCGAAGGCGTAAATGATAATGCTGCGGGGACTTGATCTGTATTTGGCATGGTAATGGTTTCATGAGGATAAATTATATCCATCACATTTTTTAGAAATGTTTTGGAGGACAGAAATTTTGAGACAATGCGATCCTGAGTGTTTTCAAGTGCTGCAATAAATTGATCAGTAGCAGCATTTTCTTTAAGTCTTCCAAAGACAAACCGAGGAGATGACCTATCGAGTTTCTTTGAGCTCAGAATGATTTGGCTTTTCAGATCTGCCGCTTCTTCGTCTAGAGACCGGTATCCAAAGCTGGGCGCTAGGTCTGGAATCTCTTCCCTTGAACTTTCGGAAAACAAAAGCATGTTCTTCATGTAAGGATTGATGCGGGTGTCTCGTAACGCACGGCCTTTAAGGGGGACTTGTTCTGGGGAAAAGATAGAATTATTGATGATTTCCGATCGGCTGCAGTACAGAGCATTTTGCGTACCAAATCCAAGAAGAATTCCAATCAGAACCTTGTCATCTTTGAGTGTTTTAGAAAAATCTCCTTTCGGTTGTGTCAAAGCATTGTACAGCGATTGAGGTGTGACTTTCGGACCTAAAACATACTGAAATAACGGAAGATTTTCCTGAATCGTTTTTAAAAGGAGAGGTTTGTTGATAAAAAGAACATCGATCCAATTACGAGATTCGGATGCCGATTTATAGCAATGAAGAATGATATCTCCTTCGGATGCAAGTTTAAGACGGTTTAAGACACGAGCTCCCTCTCGTAAGAAGACAGAGCATTGGTGGTTGGGGCATTCTATGTGGAAATTATCGACGAAGTGATACCCTTGATGGCACACCGGTTTTTCTCCATACAAAACATAGCCCGCTTCTGATTTTTCTATTGACGTTCGGAAAAAACCGTCCAGAATCAGGTATTCTTCAAGAGACAGCTCAATACTAAAACATCTTGAAAAAAGAAATACAAGATATGTGAAAATAAACCCTTTTTTCATGGATGATTATAGTTAAAAACTATTCCTTTATAGAAGGTTTGTTGAAGGGCTCTTCAAAGCATCGGCAGCGGTGGATGCAAGTCCACTCGCAACAACCATTGCAAAGAGAATGCATGATACCATGTCCATTCGGACAGGCATCTCGACTTGAAAATTCAGCTTTTATGTAGAGACCGTTACTATCGGAAAATAAAACCGGTAATGGAATAATCTCTTCACCTTGAATCAAATAAAGACAATTATCTGCTATTAGTAAGTCATCAGAAGAAATATAAATTCTTTCTTCAGACTCTTGTTTTGAGAAGTTAGAATAATCTGTTTTAGCTTCAGCAAAGCTGGTGACAGATAATAAAACGGTAAGTAAAAAAAGGTTCAACAGAATTCGCATGTCGTCTCCTTATG
>SLFE01000233.1 GCA_007124415.1 Waddliaceae bacterium
CCGGATGGTCGAGGTCGAATATGATAAAATCGGCAAAGTTCGAGAGCTCAGGCAGCATCTTAGGAGAGGATATTCTCCTGTCATCTATCGATTCGAACACCACGACCGCAGAGACAAGTTTTGGTGGAGCTATCCGGACCACGGGTGGACAGATGTCTTTGACGGCAATGGGCACAAATGCATTTATCGGTATTCAATGAAGGATCGGATACCTGACCGTTTTAAATCCATCGAACAATTTAATAAGTCCGACCAGCTTATAAAAATGGTGCATTTCTGCTGGGGCGACAACGAGCCGATACCCAGACACCACATCATGTTCAAGGCAGAGGTCGGACGCGGCAACAGCATCATTGAAGGTTATGAATACGACGATGATAAAAATGTCACGGTTCATTCAATTTATGGCAATTTAAAAAAGGAGGGCGGGTGCAAACCTTACAACTTGTCCGATAAGCCTTTTTGCGAGCCTGAAAAATACTCAAAATCGAATTTCGACAGACAGCTGCGCCACCTTGACTGCTATCGGCGCTACTTTACATACCACAGCAATCAATTCCATTTCTTTGCGTCGGTCAGTGATGATTTTGGAAACTACATCAAGTACGACTTCATTGCCGGCACGGATTTAATTTGGAAAAGAATCCTTGTTGACGGCCAGCATGACGCCAAGGTTCAGATTTATGACTATAATAACGATCGGGTGTTGATCAAAGAAGAGACAATTACCCCTCTCAGTCGAACAATCAAAGAAATCACACCGGTAGAAAATCCCGGCTGCCACGGCTTCGGCCAGCCGGAAATCGTAACGGAATACGCCGTTGAAAATAATGGCGACAAGACTCTCCTCAAGGAAACCCGTTTTGCCTACACGGTCGGCGACAAAATCGCCAAGGAAGAAGTCTACGACTGCAATGGCGACTACTGCTATGCCAAAGAGTACTTTTATGATGACAGAAGGCGTTTGATCGCTGAAATCGATCCTGCAGGACAGGAAATCCGCTACGAGTACGACGAGAATTTTAACAAGATCGGAGAAGAAGTAGTCGGCTCTGGGCTCAAGGTTTGCTACGACTACGATATCGGCGACCGGATGATCGCAAAGCGCTTGGTTGCCGAATCCGGAGAGGTCATAGAGACCAGATATGAGTACGATGTCATGAACAATTGCACCAAAATCATCGATCCTTTCAAAGGCACGGCCAGCTATAGCTACGACTGCCAGGGCAACGTAGTAAAAGAAGTTTTAGAGCCTTTGATAACGCTAAAAGGGGGTAAAAAGCTACGGGAATACACCCATAATTATGACGGAATCGGAAATCGAACTTTAACTCGCGGTCCTAGAAACGCCTTAACCCTCGCGACATGGACCTCGACGGGACTCCCCCTCAAAATTCAATCTCCCGACGGCAGGATAGAAAAGTATCTCTACCGCGAGGACGGCAAACTTCTGGAAAAGCACATCATGGGAGGCGAGTCCCTTTATTTTGTCTATGACAATCTGGGACATGTCGTATCAAAAAGAACGGTCGATGAAACAGCAGGAGTTGATTTTATTGAAGAGTGGCAGTATGCGGCCGACTTTCTGGTGCAAAGCCTCGATAAAAATGGCAATGTGATTCATTTCGAATATGACAAAGCCGGGCGTTTAATCAAAGAAGTTGCTTTCGGGACCGCGGGGGAAAAGAAACGGGTAACCTACGGATACGATACCTTGGGAAGGCGCTACTCTGTCACAAGATGGTTAAACGATGACGAGTACATTTGCGAAGAGACGAAAACCGATTATGTCGGAAGAGAAATCCTCAAGCGCCAGACCAATGAAAAAGGGCATATTTTAAGTTTTGAGGAATATGAATACGATTGGCAGGGAAATGTCACAGCTAAAAAGCGGCATATCGACGAGAATACGACAAGCGTCGAGTGTTTTGAGTACAACGCCTTCGGAGATCTCGTCTGCCACACTGATCCTCTAGGCAACCAGACCAAGACGCAATACGATTATCATGCGACCGATAAACTAAAGAGAAAAGGGATTCTGAAAACCACATGCGATCCACTTGGAAAGGTGATAAAGACACTCACAAATGCCCAAAAGCAAGTTTTAGAGACTCATGAGTTCGATCCTGACGGCAACCTGATCAACTATTCCGGTTTTTTCTATGACGTCTATGGCAACAAAACGGACGAAATACATGAAGTGTTTCAAAATAACGAAAAAGTCAGAAATTACGTTGTCGCCCGTACCTACTGCCGCACCAACCTTCTTAAATCCGAAACAGAGCAGCCCGGAACCGAAGATGAAAAAAAGACTGTCTACAATTATGACAAATACGGAAGGCTCAGCGAAATTATCCAGCCAAACGGCGTCATTTTAAATCTCCTCACAAACAAAGATCAGCTTGTTCTTCAACGCTCGTCATCAGACGGAACAATTGATGAAGAGTGGAACTACGACAACAATCTCAATCCGGTACTTGTGAGAAGCGGCAGCACCTATACAGAAAGAGAGTACGATTCCTTCGGAAGGATGGTGTACGAGAGGCTCGCAAACGGTCTTGAGCTAAGTTATGAGTACGACGCGTTGGACCGCATTCAAAAAATTCACTACCCGGATGGCGGATATGCGCATTACGAATGGAGTGACGGCCGATTTTCCCATGTCAGACGTTTTGATGCCGACGGATATCCCGCCTATCACTATTCACAAGGAGGCTATAACTGGCTTGGGCGTCATAGCAGCGCTTCTTATCCGGGAGCTGTTAATATCTTTTACTATAAGTTTGATCTCTTGGGGCGCCCCACCAGCTTGAAATCCAAGCATTTTTCCCAATACGACATCACTTATGACGAAGTCGGCAATCTTGTTTCGTATACCCAGGAAGATATCTTTGGAAAAACGGATTGCGCATTTACCTATGATCCCTGGTATCATCTTGCCAGCGAAAGCGGCCGTTTCGACCGCACTTATGCCTACGACAGCTTGGGGAATAGAACCGCAAAAAACAAAAGCGACTATTCCGTCAATCCCCTCAATCAAGTTAAAAAAGCTGAAGGGACCGTCTACGAATACGACAAAAACGGATGCCTCATTCAAAAAACCGAAGCGGACCTCGATTACCGCTTCGCCTACGACGGGCTGAACCGCCTGACCCGCATAACCAAAACTTGCGAAGAACAAGAAGAAAAATACTTTTTTTACGATCCCTTCAACCGTCGGATTGCCGAATCATCCGAACCGATTTCTGATCCTCGATTAGCTGAAAAGCGCTACCTCTTTGACAACGATAAAGAGATAGCGGTCTTCGATTCCAAGGACAACGCCTCTCAACTGAGAATACTTCTTCCGTGCGAGTCAGAAATCGGCGCTACGGTTGCCATAGAGCTGGACGGCGTCAATTACGCTCCCTTGAATTCAATTCACGGCCACATCTCGGCTCTTATGACCATGTCCGGAAAGCTTGCCGGCGCCTGGTGCTTCAG
>SLFE01000132.1 GCA_007124415.1 Waddliaceae bacterium
AGGAAAACGTCGTGGGAAAATTTGTCGAGTATTTCGGCGAGGGCGCTGCCAGCTTAACTGTGGCAGACCGCGCGACGATGGCCAATATGTCTCCTGAGTACGGAGCGACGATAGGATTTTTCCCGGCAGATGAGAAAACCCTTGATTACATGAGGATGACGGGAAGAAGTTCCGAACATGTTAAAATGGTCGAGGATTATCTCAAAGAACAGGGGCTTTTCGGCATTCCGAAAATGGGGGATGTGGATTACACGAAAGTTATCGAGCTTGATTTAAGTACCGTAAAGCCTTGCGTCGCCGGCCCGAAAAGGCCGCAGGACAGAATGGACCTTACCGCAGTCAAATCAAAATTCTTAAGCCTTTTGGAACAATCTCCCGACAAGGGGGGGTACGGAAAGTCCGCCGAAGAAGTCAAACACAAGGTCAGGGTGGCCGCGAGCGGTGAATTTCATTTGGAAACCGTGCATGAGACCGGCGGAAAACCTGAATTGCAAGAGGAGGATCACTACCCGTCCTGGAGCGAATCCGAGATGGTGTCGAACCGCCCTGTGACCAAAGCTGTTGCCGAGCCGGGCTATCAGCAAAGGCTTGCCGGCGATTTTGATCTTTCCCATGGCTCGGTCGTTATCGCCGCGATCACAAGCTGCACCAATACCAGCAATCCCAGCGTGATGCTTGGCGCGGGCCTGCTTGCTAAAAAAGCGGTTGAAAAAGGTCTTTCCGTCCATCCGGAAGTTAAAACCAGCCTTGCTCCCGGATCGCGCGTCGTCACCGACTACTTTGAAAAGACAGGACTTCAAAAGTACCTGAATGATCTAGGCTTCGACCTTGTTGCCTACGGCTGCACAACCTGCATCGGCAACAGCGGCCCCTTGCAAGAAGATATTGAAAACGCGATCAAAGAGCACGATATCATCACGACAAGCGTATTGAGCGGCAACCGTAATTTCGAGGCGAGAATCCACGGAACCGTGAAAGCCAACTTCCTCATGTCCCCTCCTCTCGTTGTCGCCTATGCGATTGCCGGAAGGATCGACATCGATTTCGAAAAAGAGCCCCTCGGCAAAGACAAAGAAGGAAGTCCCGTTTACCTCAAAGACATCTGGCCCTCGGGCGAGGAGATCCAGAAAACCATAGCCGAAGGAATCGCTCCCGAGATGTATAAGGAGCGCTACGCCAACATTTCAAAGGAAAATCCTATCTGGAAGAAGATATCGGTTGAAGAGACCGACCAATATAACTGGCAGCCCTCCAGCACCTACATCCGCCGCCCCCCTTATTTCGACGAGTTCTCGCTTGATGTGCCGAAGTCCAAAGAGATGAAGAACATGCGTCCGCTCGCCCTCTTCGGCGATTCGGTGACCACCGACCACATTTCTCCTGCCGGCGCCTTTTCCAAAAATACCCCCGCGGGGCAATATCTGGTTTCCAAAGGCGTCGATGTTTCCGACTTCAACAGCTATGGCAGCCGCCGCGGCAATCACGAGGTGATGATGCGGGGCACTTTCAGCAACGTGCGTATCCGCAACCTGATGGCCGGCGGCCGCGAAGGGGGTTATACCAAATTGATGCCCGAGGGGGAGACGATGGCCATTTATGACGCGGCCGAAGAGTACAAGTTGAAAAATACGCCTCTTATAGTTTTTGCCGGCAAGGATTACGGCATGGGAATCTCGCTCGACTGGGCGGCGAAAGGGGCGGCTCTTTTAGGGGTCAACGTCGTCGTTGCAGAAAGTTTTGAGAGGATCCATCGGAGCAACCTCATTGGAATGGGCGTGCTGCCCCTTGTATTTACAGGCGGCGACAGTTGGAAGTCCTTGGGGATTACAGGCGAAGAGACCTTCTCGATCGAAGGGTTGGAAAATCCGATTAAGCCTGGCCAGGAAGCGGAGCTGAAGATCGAGTCCGGCGGAGAAACGCGTACGGCGACCCTTAAAGTGCGGCTTGACACTCCTATCGAAGTGAACTACTACCGGCACGGCGGCATCATGCCCTATGTTCTCCGGAAATTGATTCCGGCATAGATTTCCGGGGCCGGCGATAGGGCCGGGCCCTGCATTCTGCATAACTTGTCGCATCAGAGTTTTCATCGCCTCTCAGTGTTCTCTCGTGATCTCTGTGGTGAACTAGAGAAACCTCCATTAATTCTATGGTGTTGTTGCATTGACCACCACAGAGCCCACAAGAGTACACAGAGATAGATTTCTGTTGGCAAGGCGATAGGGCCGGCGATAGGGCCGGGCCCTGCATTCTGCATAACTTTTTGTAAACATAAGATTATTAGTGATTTGCAAATATTTTTTTTGAGTGCTGTATTCTGGATAACTTGCTGCATCAGTGTTCTCTCGTGATCTCTGTGGTGAACTAGAGAAAACTCCATTAATTCGACGGTGTTGTTGCATTGATCACCACAGAGCCCACAAGAGATAGATTTCTGTTGGCAAGTGTCTTGTTTTATGCGAAATTGCCGAGAGATGGTAAGAGCTGTATTGTTAATTTGCGTGTTATGCGCCTCGACTCTTTCAGCCGCGGCGATATCTGCCCGCGTCGACTCTGAAGAAGTCGAAGCGCTCGAGCCTGTCAAGGGAACGATCCGCATTGTCCATTCGCCGGATGAAGAGGTGGATGAAGACTCCTTTCAAATCGAAGAGCGCCCTCTCCAGGCGGCCCTTGCGAGCTCTCCTGAAGAGGAAAACGGACGCATTGTTTCGACTTACGAATTCGAAGTTTATCCCGATCAGGAAGGCTTCAACGTCCTCCCGTCGATTTCCGCGCTTGTCGGAAAGGAGCGGATCGAGTCCACCCCTTCGACATACAGCGTGGAGTTTACAGAACCGGAGGAAGGTCTTCATCTTAGGGCCTTGATTCGAGGTAAAGAGCCCTTTTACCCGGGCGAAAGGCTGAAATTCATCTATCGCATCTTTTATCGGGGTAATGTCCGCCTCACAAAGGAAGAGCTTCCCCTTATAGAAGCCGAAAATTTTCGAAAGATTGGCGGTCTTGAGGCTGAAGAGTTTGAATACAAGGGGTTTCTTGTAAGAGAATTTACCCAGGAAGTGCAGGCAGAGAAGCCCGGGGAGTTTTCCTTTGGCCAGTCTCTGCTAGAAGGCGTCTTAGATGAGCGGCAGGTTGTCCGCACAGAAGTGGAACCGTTCACCATTACCATAAACCCCTTTCCGATCGAGGGGCGGCCGCCTTCGTTTACAGGGGCTTTCGGCAGCTACAATGTGACTGCCGAACTTTTAACGGTGGATGAGGTCAGAATTGGAGACGAAATGCGTTTAAAAATCGAAATTAGCGGCGACGGGAATATGGACGATGTTCAGCTTCCCGACATTTTTTGCCAGCCCGGATTCAGCGGATTTTTTTCTCCATCCGGCCCGCCTCCGGCAGCCTCTATTGAAGAAGACAAAAAAACCTATACTTTCGAGATTGTTCCGCGCACCCATTTAATCGATGAGATCCCCCCTATCGAGTTC